>JAUNWB010000102.1 GCA_030540535.1 Elusimicrobiales bacterium | reverse complement strand
GCGCAAAACCGCCGCGTGGTGTTATCCATCACCGCCAACGAAAAAGACATTAAATAGTCCTTTTCACCACAAAAAACCGGGGCCGCCAACGGTTCCGGTTTTTTTATTGTTTCCGGCGAAAAATAACCTCAAAAAAACAGTAGCGTTTGGCCCGTTAATATGCTACTCTTTCTATATGCTAACCCAGGGAAACGACCGCGTAAAAGCGCTTATCAAATTGTTGCAGACCGAGTCGGACGCTTACGGCCCGGTACTCAAGCGCGAACTGGCCGCCGCCATCAAGGCGGATCCGGTGCGCGTGCAAAGTGCGCTTTTGGAAGAATTTAAAACTTCCGCGCCGCTGCCCATCGTCCACACCCTGGAAGAAATCTGCTGGGAAGATTTGGCCGCCGCGCTGGCGCGTTTTGCCGCCAAAATCAACCCGGATTTAGAAGAAGGCCTTACCCTTCTTTCCAAATTTACCGCTCCCGCCGCCGGCCGCAAAGACGTGGCCGCCCCGCTGGACGCGATGGCGCGCGAACTCCGCCCGGCGCTTTTAAACGCCAAAAACCATGCGGAAATCGCGGGCATTTTAAGTCACTATTTTTTCCGCGTATGCGGATTTCAAACCTTGCCGTCCAACCTGGACGTGAAAGACATCTCTTTCGCCCGCTTTCTGCGTAAAAAACGCGGCTCCAGCCTGTGTGCCGCCTGCCTGTACGTAACCGTCGGCCAACGCTACGGGCTGGACGTAAACCTGGTGGATTTGGCGGGCCGGGTTTTAGTGCATTTGCGCGGGCTGCACCGCCGCGAATCACTGTTTATCGACCCGTTAGATAACGGCAAACTCCTGTCGGAAGAAGACTGCCGCGGCTACATCCGCGCGCGCCAGATTGAATGGACCGACGAATTTTTATCCCCCCTTTCCTCCCGTTTAATCGTACGGCGTTTCATCGCCAACATGATTTACGTGCTTAACAAATTACGCGACGAACGACGCTTAACATATCTGCGGGAATATCTGGAAATTATCAAAAATTAATTTGGAGGACGCATGAACTATTACGTGTATTTAATCATCGCCGTGGGATGTTTTATCGGCGAGATGTTTACCATGGAATTTTCGCTGGCGTGCCTGGGAATCGGCGCACTGGGCGCGGCGGGCACGGCCTGGTTCGGCCTCGGAGTTTGGCCGCAGGTGGGCGCGTTTGCGGTGGTGGCCGCCGTCTGCTGGGCGGGAATCCGTCCGTTTGCGCTGAAACATTTGTACGGCAAATCCAAACATATCAAAACGCCGGCGGAAGCCGTCGTCGGACAGGAATGTGTGGTGGAAACCGCCATTGACCCGGTGCAGGACGCGGGCCGCGTAAAAGTAAACGGCGAAAGCTGGAAAGCCACCGCCAAAGAACCGCTCGCCGCGGGCACCGTGTGCGTAGTGGAAAAGCTGGACGGCGTAACATTAACCGTCCGCCCCAAAAACTGATTTGCAAACGCGCCCCCGGGCGCAATTTATAACGGAGGAACAACATGGAAGGATTAGGAGAAATGGGACTTGTTTTTTTAGCCGCGTTCGTGTTTTTCATCATCGTCATTATCGCCAAGGGTATTATCGTCGTCAAACAGGCGCAGGTGATGATTATTGAACGCTTCGGTAAATACCTGGAAGTGTTAAACCCGGGTATCAACTGGATTATTCCGATTATGGATAAACCGCACTTGATGGAATGGCGCAACAGCCGCGAATATGTGGACGGCACCGGCCGCACGCGTTCCATGCCGTATATGGAAATGCGCGACACCATCGACATGCGCGAAACGGTGTACGATTTTCCGCGCCAGAGCGTAATCACCAAAGATAACGTAGGCATCGAAATCAATGCGCTTTTGTACTTTCAGATTACGGACCCGTTAAAAGCGGCCTATCAGGTGGAATCGCTGCCGACCGCCATTGAAAAACTGACGCAGACCACGCTCAGAAACATCATCGGCGAAATGGACCTGGACCAGACGCTTACCTCGCGCGAAATCATCAACGGCAAATTACAGGTGATTTTGGACGACGCCTCCAACAAATGGGGCGTAAAAGTAAACCGCGTGGAACTGCAGGACATCATTCCCCCCGCCGCCATTCGCGAAGCGATGGAAAAACAGATGAAAGCCGAGCGCGACCGCCGCGCCATGGTAACGGAAGCCGAAGGTACCAAAACGGCCCAGATTTTGAAAGCGGAAGCCGTGCGCGAATCCGAAATCAAAAAAGCCGAAGGTATGAAACAGGCCGCCATTTTGCAGGCGGAAGGTGTGGCGGAAGCCAAAATCAAAGTAGCCAACGCCGAAGCAGAATCCGTCAAAATCGTGGCAGGAACGGTGGCGCAGTCTTCCAACCCGGCCAGCTACATGATTTCGCTCAAATACATTGAAGCCCTGACGAAAATGACGGAAGGCAAAGATAACAAAGTTATCTATATGCCTTACGAAGCCAGCAACGTGCTGGGCGCCGTAGCCGCCATTAAGGATTTGACGGGCGGAGCCGCGGCCGTCACCGGCAAATAACATTTAAACTGTCACACAACGGCCCTGCTCCCGCGGGGCCGTTTTTTTGTATATATGGGCGCTACAGGAGGAAGAAAAAGCCGTCATTCCGGGACGCGGTGCGCCGCCGCTCAGCGCGCATGAATGGCACGTCAAGCCCAAGGCACGCGCAAGATAACAGAATTTGGCAAATGGTTGCCCTTTAAAAGGCATAAGGAACGGAAAATTCCTTTCCGTTCCTTATGCGTAAAACGCAAGTTAACACCAGCCGTTATTTAACACTCACGTTAAAGGCAATGTCTTCCCGCAGACTATTATGCACCGGGCAATCCTGCGCCGCCTGCGCATAAAAAGCCTTACGTTCATCTTTAAACGATTCCGGGAATTTAAATTCAATCTTAATTCCCGTCACGCGGGTGTGTTTTTCGTCGAATGACGGCTCCACCGTCACTTCCGTTCCGCTTACATCTTCCCCGCGTTTGGAAGCCACAAACCCCAGCTTCGTCATCATGCACGCGCCCAGTGCGGCGCATAATAGTTCGCCCGGGTTCATGTCGTTACGCGGGTCCACAAACGCGGTTTTCACGCGCGCGGCGGAATCCACCAACATGCCCACGGTATCTAAATTTTTTCCTAACGTCGTTTTAATTATTGCCATATATTATATTTTCCCCCTTTTAAGGTATATGGATAGTGTACACGCTACCACACCGACTGCAAGAAGTATTTTTATACTAGAAAATACTTCCCCTTCCGCCTCACGCGGCAAGCAGTCCGCAGCTGGCGGCCCGCAGGCTCTGTTTTGGCCCTGCGCCAGTGCCCCCGAACCCATAAAAAAAGCACCCAAACGGGTGCTTTTTAAATGGCTCGCCCTGAAGGACTCGAACCTTCAACCTACCGGTTAACAGCCGGTCGCTCCACCATTGAGCTAAGGGCGAATAAATCTGTTTTATTCTTGCTACCTATTTATTTTATGAAATAATTTTTATTTTGTAAATATTTTCTTTTGCTCCGACGACAAAACCTCCCAAAAATCTTCTTTGCGCCGCACAAAAACACTTATCATAACTAGTATAGCAAATAAAAACAATAGTCCCTCCAACATTTGCTCCAAACCGCCCTTGTAAATCCACGCGGCCAAGCCCAAAATACACAAACTTTCCACCGCATACGTCAGCGCCGCGTATAACCCCAGCGTTTTACTGCGCCGCTCCACCGGGGTGCGCAGCAAAATCACGCTTGTCATCATCGCGCCGAAAGCCCCAAACGGCAGGCCGCATAACGCCGTCGCCCCCAACACCGCCCAAACGGGAAGGCAAAAATAAAGCACGGCAACGGATAAAAAATAGCCCAAATAGTTAAAGGTCAGCAGTTTAAAAAACGTAAATTTATCAGCGCGCGCCGCAAACATTAACGCCCCGGCAAACGCCCCCAGCCCAAACGCCGCGCCCAAAAATCCTAAATACATCGACGAAAACCCATGCTCATAAATATACGTCGGCAGTAAAATAAGTTCCCAGGACTGCCCCAAAATAAACGTAGGCACCATAAACAGCACGGGCTCCCACAGCATACGGTCGGCACGCACGGCACGCCACACCTCGCCGTAAGAAGGCACGGCGCGCAGCTGGCGGGGCTTACGGTGCGAAAACATAATCATGCAAAGCACCACAATCACTACACAAAACGAAGCGCACCAAATCCAAGCGGAAAACAATCCGCAGCACGCAATAATCAGCCCGCACAGCACCGGGCCGGCGACGGACATAATCCCGTCGAACGCCTCCACCAGCCCCGTGGTTTTGGAAAGCGGTACGCCCGCATAGCGCGAAAACGTGGGCGACAGCGCGGTCCGCGCCAGTTCGCCGGGCGCGTCAAACACGGAACTGGCGAAAATAATCGCGCCTACCAGCCACGGGTAATCTTTCCCCCACAGAATCAGCACCGGCACGGAAGCCAGCAGCATAAGCTGGATTATTTCGCACGAAAGCATGGCTTTGGAACGGCCGATTTTTTCGATAAACCGCGCGCCGAAAACGGCCGAAAAGATATTGGGCAAAAGCGCACAAAACCCCACAAAGCCCGTCCACAGCACGCTGCCGGTGGCGGATAACACATACCACGGCAGCAAAAGCTGCATAAACTGGTTGGTTAAAGAGGACAGAGCCTCCGTCGCCAAAATCAGCCGCAGGGGCATTTGATTGGATTTTTTAGTTATTTTTAGCATGTTGCATCCTTTGGGAAATTATATAAAATGATAACTGTAAAGGGGGATTCTATGGCTGATTATAAAGACTATTATAAAATTTTAGGCGTAAGCAAAAACGCCTCGGACGCGGAAATCAAAAAAGCGTTCAAAAGCATGGCGCGCAAGTACCACCCGGACATGCACCCGGATTCGGAAAAAGCCAAAATGACCGAAAAATTTAAGGACATCAACGAGGCTTATACCGTCCTGTCCGATAAACAAAAACGCACCATCTACGACCAAGTCGGCCAGCAAGGCTACCAGGATTACGCTCGCGGCGGTGGCACATCGTCCCGCACGCGCGCCGGCGGAGCCAACCCGTACCAGCAATATCAGCAATACTCCTACGGCGGCGGGCAGGACTTTGGCGGCTTTGGCGGAGGAGAGGGGGTTTCCTCCGGCGGCGGTGGCGCGGACTTCAGCGATTTTTTCCAAAGCATTTTCGGCGGAATGGGCGGAGGCGGTTTTGCCGGATTCGGGCAGAACTTCGGCCGCAGTGCGGCTTCGGGCCAGGCGGCGGGCGACGTGGAAGCCGAACTTGCCCTTAACCTGGAAGACGCCCACCGCGGCGGCAACATGCAGCTGACGCTGCCCAGCGGACGCACCGTAACGGTTAAATTCCCGGCGGGCGTGGGCGAAGGCAAAAAAATCAAATTAAAAGGCATGGGCAATCCCACCCGGCGCGGCAACGGCGATTTGTATTTAATCGTAAAAATCCGCCCGCACGCCATGTTCCGTTTGGAAGGGGAAGATTTACACGTCCCCGTGACTATTATGCCGTGGACGGCGGCCCTGGGCGGCACGATTTTCGTGCCCACGCTCGACGGCCCCGTCAAAGTAAAAGTACCCGCCGGAACGCATAACGGCAAAAAACTCAAATTAAGCGGCAAAGGTCTCAGCGCAAAAGGCAGTTTGTACGTTACGCTGACGGTGGACGTCCCGCGCACGCTGACTAGAGAACAAAAAGAACTGTTCACGCGGCTGGCGGACATCAGCTGACTTTCAACGCCCGGCTCCGACAGC
>JAUNWB010000101.1 GCA_030540535.1 Elusimicrobiales bacterium | reverse complement strand
GCGGTGGGCAAATGCAGTGGACGAGCTTAAAACTCAAAGGCGCGTCTTCGAATGAACTTTATTTGGCGTGCGGAGCATTAGGCAAAAGTGAAGAACCCGAAGAATGTCAGCCGTATAATGGGCAGTCTTACCAGGAAAAATGTCCTTATTCCGAGGACTACCTTACATATACCTGGGATAAAAATAATTGCGAGTATATAAAATCCGGGGTGTGTAAGACTCGGTATTTAACGGGGTATCAATGCCAGTGGGCGGTAGATATTTGTGAAGGAGGCGAGTCCTTCACGCGCCATTACGGGTCTACCCTCAATTTAGCTGATTGCGGCAACGGGGGCACGAGTATCACCGATGACCATTTTTTTGCGCATGGCGAGTATCCAAGCAGTGTTGCCGGGTGGGTGGAATATAACTTTAAGTTTTTGGCGTCGGGTCCTTATAATGATTCGAGCTGGTATCTGGATTGCGAGGTGGGCCGGCCTTGTCCGTCCTGCGAGGTGGGCAAAAAATATATTTACCGTTCATTGGAAAGTCACCCCGGTGTTATTCAGGCCTGTTTCTCTTATGGCGGCTGTGCCTCCTATAGCGGGTCTTATGCCGTATCCGCGTTAGTCAGTTATGCCGAATGCCGGGAAACGACGGAGGATTGGACTGATTTAACCGACCGGGACGGAAGCCTGCTGTCTGAACAGTTATGTGACCCTTATACGTGGAGAAGAAATTAAAAATACCCCGGAGTAAAAACTCCGGGGTATTTTTTGTCTGCAAATGTTATTTGCCCAACAATTCGGCCCAAGCGGCTTTTTCGTCGGCGATTTGTTTTTTCGTGGCGTCGGCTTTTTGCTGGAGCTGTTCTTTTGCAACGTCCACGGCGGATTTTTGGCCGGAAGCCACTTCGGCGGCCGTTTTGGCGTTTTGGTAAGACTGTTTGGCGTCCATTAATTTCTGGCGCGTTTCGGCGGATTTTTGCAGGGCTTCTTCCAGCGTCATCGTTTTGTTGGCGGTAGTGGCGGTGGTGGAACCCGTGGAAGCGCAGCCGGCGGCCAGGATAGCGGCCAGTACGCCAAGCGGTAACAGTTTTTTCATGGGCTAACTCCTGTGTAAAAATAATTTCTCTTATATTTTATAAAATTTTTTTGTCGAGAACTTCTTTAAATCAAAACTTTGTACAATTAAAAAAAGCCGTATAAGGAGAATTTTTTATGTATATTATTGCTGTTTTAGCGGGTGTTTCGGTAGGGTGTCTATTTACGTGGTTGTGGCTGTCGGCGCGTTTAAAAAGTGCGCAGGGCGAGGCCGCCCGGTTGGGCGCGCTGGAGCCGGAAACGGCGCGTTTGCGCGCGGAAAACGGCGCGCTGGCGGTAGACAAAGCCCGTTTGGAGGAAGAAACCCGCTCCCTCTTGCGAGAAAAAGAGTTGATTGAAAAGAATTTTAAAGATTTATCCTCCACCTATCAGGCGCAGTTCAGCGAACTGGCGGGCAAAATTTTAGAAGACAAAACCAAAGGGCTTGAGGCCAAAAATTCCGAGGTCCTGCGTCCGTTAACCCTGCATCTGGAAAACTTTGTTAAAAAAGTGGCGGAAATGGAACGCCAAAACACCGCCGTGCAGGCGCGCCTGGAAAAAGGCCTGACGGACGTCATCAAATCCACCGAAAAAATCGACCAAAGCGCCGTACACTTAACCAATGCCATCAAAGGCGAAGCCATCGTGCGCGGCAGTTGGGGCGAGGAAACCTTAAAACGCATTTTAGACGCGGCCGGTATGAAAGAAGGCCTCGACTACTTTCAGCAAGTGTCCGACGACGGCAAGCGTGTGGACGTGCAAATCGCGCTCCCGGCGGACCGGTGGATTGTGGTGGATTCCAAAACCATTTTCAACCATTACGCAACGTATTTTAACGCGCAGGACCCCAAAGAAAAGGCCGCCGCACTCGCCGAGCATGTAAAAGACGTTAAAAAGACGATTAAAGATTTGAGTTCCAAAAAGTACTATAAGAAATTTTTGGCGGAAGGCGACAAAGTCCAGCCCGACTATACGCTCATGTTCGTCTATCCCGAAAGCGCGCTTTTGGCGGCCACGGAAGCGGACCCGGATATTTTAAACGAAGCGTGGAAAAACAACATCGCGCTTGTGTCAGCCACGTCTTTAATGAGTACGCTTAAAATGGTTTCCAAACTGTGGGACATCGACAAACAGCACGAATACATGGAAGATTTAAAAGACGATATTTTAAAACTCATGGAAAAATTCAACGATTTTTTGGTGAATTTTGCCAAAGCGGAAAACGCCGTGCAAAACGCAACGGAAGCGGTAAAAACAGCGCGCTGGCATATCGACGGCAACAAGGGCGCGTTTCTGCCCGTGGCCCAGCGCATTGTGGATATTTACGAAGTTCCCCTCACCAGTGCCAACGCCCGCCGGTTAAAACGTGTGGGATACACCTATAACGGGTGTAAGGAGAAGGCGTCCAAAGCGGAAAAATCCGCGCTTGCCGCCGCGCCGGAAACGGATTTGTTTTTGTAATAGAATAAGTTTATGCAGTATCTAAAAACCCGGGATTTTGCCCCGGGTTTTTTGTGGTTATCCGCGGGTGAAAAAGCGGTCGTGTCCGTCGTCGTCATCGTTATAATTGTGGCCGTCTGGGTTGGTCCAGGCCCAAAAATGCGCGGCGGTTAAATACATGCCCAGCGCACCCAAAAACGCACTCAGCCCGTAAAACGCATGGCGGAAATGCCATTCATACCCTTCCGTACCGAGCCATTTGTGCATATAATCCCAGTCCGGCAGCGTTTCGGGCCCGGCGTTTAAAAGGCTGATGACCGGGTCCAGGCTGCAGCCGGAGTAATGCCCTACACTGTAGCAGGCGATGGCCAAGAGGAGCATACATATATCAGCCTGGATTTCTTTCCCCCTCCGTAAAAAAGACAGATACGCCAAAATCGGCACGCCCAGTTCCATCACCGTTCCGCCCCAAATCGTCCACGCAAAATTACCGCCCGAAATAAAGCGGAAGATAGGGTGCCCCGCTTCGTGAATACCGATGGTCATCAGCCAAAGCACGCCTGCAAACGGGCATTGGCGCGGGCCGACGTACCACTGATATAAAAAATACGTGGCGGCCGCAATAAACAAGAGGCCTTTCCAGCCGTATTTGTGGAAGAGCGGGCCGCGGCGGTACGGGTCCAAAAAATCCCAAAAATTATGCCATAAATTACGCATGTTAAACTCCTTTTTCGATTAAAAACAAGTATTCCCGGTTGGCCCCGCGGCGGGTCCACTCATCGGTGCTGGTTAAACGGGCCATTATATTTTTTTGATAGTCGATTTTGTCGGCCGTCCTTAGTTTGCCGTGCGCGCGCAGCGCGTCCAGCAGCTCTTCCCGCGGGATTCTGCCGCCGGAACTGTAGGAAAATAAAATATAGCGGGCGTCGGTTTGCGCGAGCAGGCGGTCGACGGCGTTTAACGCTTCAAAACGGCCGTTTGGGCCGCGGCGGAACGATTCGAACGGGTTGTGTTTATCGCGGGAATCTTCGCGCCGGGCGGCCGCGCCGAACAGGGGCGGACGGTCGTTTTGGATGACGGTGGTCCAAAAGTGGTAATAGGCGTTGTAGCGTACGCGGCTGGAGGGCATTTTGTCATTATTGGAGCCGTAGGGCGGGTCGAAATAAGCGAGGTCCCAGCGGCGGTTTTTTATTGTGTCAAAAATATCTTGCCGTACTACTTCATGCTCCGGGCTAGAGGGCGGCCGTACGGGCATTTTTAACGTTAAATCCCCCCCGGAACGCGCCGACCAGCGCGCTAAGTAGGACGTAAAGTGCCCGAGCGTACTGTCCACCTTGTCCAGCGCGAGGATAAGGCTTGTAAGAAGCACGCATTGGTCTGTCCACGCCAGATTTAAGCGGTCTATTTCTTCGCGCACGGCGTCCAGCTTTTGCATGTTCTTTAGGCGGAACGGCTTTTTATGATCGGTTTCCGTCCCCCCGTAATGCGCGGAAAACCAGCCGTTTTTACCGGGGAGCGCGTTTAAATGCGCGAGGATTTTTTCGTAAAATTCGTCCGGCTTGGACGATTTTAAATAACATTGGGCGAAGACTTCGCTCCAGGGCGAAACATCATTGGCCGTGACTTGGTATCCCGCCTGCGCCAACGCCTGCGAAACGCGCGTGGTGCCGGAAAAGCCGTCCAATACCGTTTTTACGCCGTCCAGCGCGCGGATGCGCGCCAAAATCATCGGCAGCAGTTTTAGTTTGGAACCCGCGTATTTGATTCCTTCGGTTTGGTAAGCGTATTCGTCGGCCATATATGTATTGTACCTAAAACTAATCCTTTTTTGCGTGTTGTTAAAAACGCTTTGTGCGGGTATCTTACGGTATCGGGGGGTAAACCGATATTTTTAATTCCGGGGGTAACGTAATGAACACGGGCACCATCAAGGCCGCGGCAGGTTTGTTTATTGGTTGTATGTTGGGCACTCTTTCAAATGCTTGGGCGCAGGAAAGTACGTCGCAATTATCCCAGGCCAAACACAAACAGCGTTTGGCGTCCCGGGCACATATCGAAAATCATCCGTTTACTGGTTTCGGGCAGGAATACATCAACTTTAAAAATAAGCTGTCTGATGAATTGGGCCTCCAGTGGGGCGTGGACGTATCTTATTTAATTCAGCGCGGCGCACCCGGCGGAAAACAGACGTCCGTCCAGGGGATTTATTATCCCTACGCCAACTGGACGCTGTTTAAAGACCGCGCCGCCGGCTCGGGCGAAATCAACTTTAGCTATAATTTGTCGCATTACTGGGGTGCTTCCGGCGCAGCTTTGCAGGACCGTTTGGACGTCGCTTCCGCACAGAATGATTACACTTCCAACCAAAAGATTTTCTTCGAACTTTCCTATACGCACACGCTGCCCGGCGAGTGGGACTGGATGAGCGTTACCGCGGGTCAATTCCCCCTCTCCAACTTTGACGGCACCGCTTACCTGGATAACCAGCAGACGGCGCTCATGAACTTTGCCCTGTCGCAAAACGCGAGTTCGGCCTATCCGTCGGCCTCTATTGGTGCGTACGTACAGGCTCAAAACGATTTGTTCTCCGTCGCGGCGGGGTATCAGGACGCGTCCAACGTGTCCGGCCAAACCGCGCGCCTGTCCAGCGCGTTTGACGGCAAATATACCGCGTTTGCGTCCCTGGCGTGGACGCCTTCATTTCATATCGGCGCGGGGCAGTACAGCTTTTTATATTATTACCAGCCGTCCGTTTCCGCCCAGCCGGAGAACGTAAACGGCTGGTCTTTTAACGCCCAGCAGAACCTCGGCGAAAAATGGGCCGTATTCGGCCGCGCCAACGGGTCTACGGGCGGAGTAACGGGCATTAAAAATTCTTATGCGGCGGGTGCTGCGTTGTTAAATCCGTTTGAGCGCAACCCGCAGGACGCCATTACCGTGGGTATAGCGCATAACCGCTTGAGCGCAAAGGGCCTTGGCTATCCGGCCGAAATGCGCGGGAGCGAAACGGCGCTGGAAGTTCAGTGGGTAATCGGTATCGGCAAATTTGTAACGGTCACTCCGGATTTGCAGTTTTATCCGAGGGCCGCTCTCAACCCGGGCCAGGGGGTGACTACGGTGGCCGGGTTGCGTACAACAGTAATGTTGTAGTGGGGTAACACAAGAGCAGTAATCATAAAAAGGAGAATGAAATTATGGAAAACAATAACTTAACTTTGGGGACCAGATATCCTACTTTGGCGTTTATCAGCGGTGGTGCGGGGCAGGCGACGGACGGTATTCCGCCCCAGCCGT
>JAUNWB010000100.1 GCA_030540535.1 Elusimicrobiales bacterium | reverse complement strand
TGTAACTGAAACGTTTGGATTATATCCGTAGGGGACGGCATCCCTGACGTCCCGTAACGTTACCTATATATTAATCTATAATTCGGGCAACCGTTTTATCCAAACAATCCGACTTTTCCACTCGTTTTGCCCGTCGAGGCACTCGACAAATTATGGTTTAACTTACTTAAATAAACGACTGTATTTTATTTACATATTAAAGTACGGCAGGACTTTCCGGACAGTCCTCCCAAGCCTTTAAGCACATATTACACCCTCAAAATGACTCTAATGTGACTGCGGCGCTACAACTGAAAAAACAATCCGCACAAAACAAATCGGGCAATCAGGTCACTAATTACAACGACCTGTCTGCCCGAATTTAATTGTTAATTTTTCATTGTGAATTGCTACTTGTACTCACATCTCCGACATTTCTTCAAGACGGTCTCGGTTTTTTATGATAATTTTTCTGTACGCCGTTGAAATATCGCCGTTTGCGGAAAACTTTCCGAGCGTTTTGCTGACAGTCACCCTCGACACGCCCACAGCTGATGCAATTTCCTCGTGCGTAAGGACTACACGTCCGTCCTTTTCGCTTTGCAAAAGCAGTCGCGCAATTCTTGCGTCAGCCTGCAAAAACGTCATTGAGTCGAGCTGTGAGGAAAGCAGTCGGATTCTGTTTGACAAAATTTCAAGCAGTTCAAACGCAAGCTTTGGGTGCTTTGCAAACAAATTCGTCAGCGTCTGCTCGTCAATCATAACTACCTCGCAGTATGTGACGGCACGTGCCGAGCTTACCCTCGGCTTATTGTCAAAAAACGCTCCCTCGCCTAAAAGCTCGCCCTTTGATGCGGTGTTAAGCGTCTTTTCCATTCCGTCAATTGACGTCATAAACACGCTGACCTTGCCCTTTTTCAGATAGCAGAATGTGCTTGCAAAATCTCCCTGACGGTAGATTATCTCACCCTTTGCAAATGTGCGCAACGTTCCCAGCGATTCAAAAATCTCCTGCATATCCTTCTTCGTTTCCGTTCCCGAATGTGACAAATTAATTCCCTGCAAAACCTCACCCCCGACTATATCGAATAAACCCCACGAGCGAATTTCGTGGGGTTTTGCAAATTATGCGGATTTCTATGCTTTTATTGTAGCACACTCGGTACATATTTTCAAGCCGGACTGAACGTTATATTCGGTGAAAAATACACTCCGTCCTCATCATTCTCGTAATATCCGACGTTAATTTTCCGAGTCTGCGTACTGCCGTCGGTAAATTTTACTGTTACGTTAATCACTGCGCCGTCAACAGCCTTTTTAACCATTTGATTATTCAGCTTTCCCATTTTCAGTTCAATTTCATTTTCTTCATCGGACACCGTTCCGAATTCGCCGTCGGCACTGCGGTTTTCGGCTCTCAATGCGAGCAATTCATCGTTTAAATCGCAATATTCATTCATCAGTTTGTCAATCTCGCTGTCTGTCCTGTCGGTTTCAACAACAAGGCTTATTGCCTGACCGATTTCGATTATCTGTTCCTTATCTGACGGATTTTTCAGCGTATAAGTAAAACCGTCACAGAATTCACCGTACAAGCCGTCTGAGTGTTCTTCAAATTCCGCTTTGGTATACTGCGAATTTTCAAGACTGTTATAGTCGGAAAAGATACCCGATTCGGCTATCTTTTTCTGCCCGAAATATCTGTTATCGATTATCTTATTATTTTCATTGTCGATTATTTCATCTTCCGAACTCACGAAAATTTCAGAAGAAATAACAAAATACACGCCTTTGCGGTTCGACCTGAACACAATGCTTTCTATGTTACTGCCCTTTATGTTCAGCTCCGTAAGCTCATAGTCGTTAAAATAATCAACCTTGCCCTGTTTGTTGCGGTAAACGGTATCTTTGTTTTCAAAGTCCTTCAACAAAAACTGACCGCCGTTCATTCCCGAAAACATACCTATCACCGATTTGTTTTCAATCTCAGCCGCATTAGCCGTTATTGAAAATAAATTGCCGTTTGATTTTTTGCTGTCGTCAGAGGTTGTCGTACCGTTTTTTTCAGATGCTTTATTGAAATTTGAAACCCCCATATAGCAAGCCGTTCCTATAAGCGCAACCGCAAGCGATGCGGCTACAGCTCGTGTCCACGTTGTATTGAAAATTTTATTTTTCTTAGGTTTGTTTTCTTCCTTTTCAGGTTTTCTGTCAGCCTCACGCATTTTTTCAATCAGAATTTCCTTTTGATTTTTGCTTAATTTTATGTTTTCGGCTTCGTTTTTATATGTTTCTCTGTCAAAATCATTGTTGTCAATCATAGCTCTGCTCCTTTTCAATAATTTCTTTAAGTGCTTTTCTGCCCCTTACAAGCCTTGACTTCACTGCTGACTGAGTTATGTCAAGGATTTTTGCAATCTCGGATATCTTCATATTCTCGTAGTAGAAAAGATAAATAACGGTACTGTACTTCGGCGACAGCGACATAACGGACTCAAACATAGTTGTGTCGGTTGTTCTGTCCGTCACGCCCTGCTCCACAATATCGTCAAGCGAAACACAATATCGAGCATACGCTGAGGTTTTAAAGCTTTTGGCGCAATTCACGGCAACACGCAACAGCCAAGCCTTGAGGTGTTCACCGTTCTTTATCTTGTGTTTACTTTTTATGAGTCTTACAAAAACTTCCTGACAAACGTCAAATGCGTCGTCCTTATTTTTTGTTATGTTCAGGGCAACCCTGTAAATGGTGTCGGAATATTCATTTACGGCTTTGGCAATGAAATCATCAGCGCTGATTAATTCATTCATCATCACCCCTCCTTTGTATATAACACTTTTTTGATTGGCAAAAAGTCGCAGAAAATTAAAATAACCCCTGCGAAATTTTCCGCAGAGGTGTTTATTAACATTTATAAAGTGTTTTGTAACCGTCAAATAAAGCACACCCTGATAAAGGAACAGCCCACCTGAAGATATTAAGGTGGGCTGTAAGTATAAAAAGGTATAGAGTTTAGAGCAGGCATGTTGTCGGGTTAACGCCTTGCTGTATGTTTGTGAAAATCTGCTCAAGGCAGTCATATGCATTGATGTCGTTAGCCTTGGCAGTTTCGATAATTGAGTAGATTATTGATGAAGCCTGAGCTCCTACCTCACTATTGCAGAAAAGCCAGTTTTTTCTGCCTATAACAAACGGCTTTATCGCTCTTTCGGCTGAGTTGTTTGTAAGCTCAATTTTCGGATTTTCAAGAAATGTTTCAAGCGTTGACCTCTGATTCAGGGCATAAGTGATTGCTCTGCCTGTCATACTTTTGGGCAGAGTACTCCCTTGGTTTTTCTCACAGAACTCAAAAAATTCCTGCACTGCCAGTGCTGATTTTTCTTTGCGTATCTCTGCAATTTCATCAAGTGTGTATTCAGATTTTTTGTCGGGATTCTTTTGAGCAGTCTTTTCAAGTGAAAATACTTTTTCTATCATTAAAAAGCCTTTTCCCGCTATGGTACTGTAATCAGTTTTATCCTCCTGCACATCTAAGGCATTCAGAAAATATCTTCTGAGATGCGCCCAGCAACCGCATCGTTTTGCGTTCTCCACTTTGTCATAGCCTGTCCAACCGTCACAATGAAGATAGCCTGAAAATCCGTTTAGAAATTTTTTAGCGAAATTTCCGCTTCTTCCAACCTCATAGTCGTAAAGAACTATCGGGCTTCCTTCATATCTTCCTGTTTTGTAAACCCACATATATGATTTTGAAGCAGGCGCTTTTCCGGGTTCGTTCAAAACCTCAAGAGGCGTTTCATCTGCGTGAATAAAATGCTTTGATACAAGCTCCTTACGCATTTCCTCATATATCGGCTTTAAGAGATTAGCTCCCTTTATCATCCAATTTGCCATTGTCTGACGGGTAAGATTTACTCCCATTCTCTTGAATTCTTGCTCCTGTCTGTAAAGCGGCATTGCATTGGTGAATTTTTGATTCATAATATACGCAAGCATACTCGGTGAAACAAGGCTCTTTTCAATTAATGCAGGTAGTACTTCTGCTGTCTTGAAATTGCTTTCTGTGCCGTTTTTGTCGCAGTTTTTGCACACATATACTGCCTTCTTATGCTTAACTACGCTTACCTTTGCAGGAACAATTTTTAATTCTCTGCGGATTTCATATTTCATAAAGCTCATTTCAGAGCCGCATTTTTCGCAGATTTTCTCTTCCTCAGGAATATCGTAAACAATTTCTTCTACAGGCAAAGTGCCGTAAATTTCAGCTTGCTTTTTTTTCTTGGATTTCTTTCTTTTGTAGGTGATTTCTTCAAGCTTTGGCTCAACAGCAAGCGGCTGTCTTTCAAGCTCAGCCTCGTTAAAGAGATTAAGCTGCCCGTATTCTTCTGCAATCTTTTCGGCAGAAGAACCATAAATTTTCTTTTTACTTAATTTTAACTGTTCCAGAATCCAGTTATAGTTTGCGATTAATTCTTTATTTTGAAGTGTAAGATTTTTTATTTCGGATTGTGCTTTTTCGTTTTGATTTCCAAGATATTTTACTTGCTTTTTCAGAACGGAATTCTGTGCCAGAAGTTCTTCATATGTAGGCATATTTTTCACTGAAATCACACTCCGGAATCAAGGTTTTTACTGTATCTATTATACCATAAAAACCGCACAAATACAAGAAAAACGCCCGTTTTACCGAGCGTTTTTAAGTGTATTGTATTTATGAATTTCTTCTATTTTCAGTCCGTGTAAAAGCCACGAAAGTTCTTCCTGAGTTACTGTGTATTTATCAGCCAATATGCCTTGCGGAAAGCGGAATTTGCCGTGTTCTATTCTTTTATACAGCAGGCAGAAACCGTCACTGTCCCAATACAGAATTTTCACCTTGTCGCAGTGCCTGTTGTGAAATACAAACATTGCGTTACTGAACTGATTGAGTTTGAAATTCTGCTCTACAATCGCCGACAAGCCGTCTATACTTTTTCTCATATCAACATTTGCGGAGGAAATGTAAATCTTTTCAGGGTGGATAGTCAACATTTATTTTCACCGCCCAATACCAATTCAGAAAAATATACTTCTTTTCCGTAAGCAAGCTCATCTGCTCGTTCTATCCAATATCTGAGGGTACTGCGTTTTATGCCGTTTTCACGGCAAAATTCCCGTCCGCTGAGTTCGCTGTCTGTAAATTTTCTGACTAACAAAGCCCCTTCCTGTTCTGTCACCATAACCGCCTCCTTTTGCGTTTTCTGTTATTGTATCGCTTTCCGGACGGTTTGTATAGGTGTGCCTTATTTGACGGTTACAGTGTTTTTATATATTCGCCCGAAATAAAATCAAGAATTTCAATATACGGCTTTGAATTTTTATACGTCCACATCTGAATATATGCAGGCGTTACTTTGAAAAGCCTTTCGTTGTTAAGCGAGGAATACTGCTGAAATGAATAGTTGTAGTGCTTTTTGTAAAGTTTGATAAATTCGTTGTTGTCTAAAGGTTTGCCAATCTCCGTACAAACACCCTCAACCGATATATTATCACAGCACAGCGAAACATTTGGATTGTTTTTTATCTGACTGTACTTTCTGAAATTTTTATCGGTCTGAAAATAAAACTCGCCGTCAAAAATAATCACGCTCATCATTCTTGAAGTCACTTTATCCTGATAAGACGATGACAGCACCATATTTTTACTTTCGCCGAAATTCGTAAAAATTTCTACTTTCTTAAATTCAAAACTATCCATTTAATAATCTCCTGAAAAATTATATACTCACGTTCAAAATTTTATAAATATTCGTCTGCTTTTATCACTTTATCATAAATTAAC
>JAUNWB010000099.1 GCA_030540535.1 Elusimicrobiales bacterium | reverse complement strand
CTCCCTACAACGGTCTGTACGGTTTTTCTCGCACCGCGCGCGGCAACCACCGGTGCCTTTACGGCCTGCGCCTGCAACGGCGCGGCCAAAACCGCCAGGCCCACACCGCACAGTACGGCGGCCGAAATGATATTTATACGTTTCATGTTTATTTCCTCTTTTTTAGCATTAAAAAAGCCCCGGGCTTTTGGTAAAGTCCGGGGCGTGTTAAAAATTTTTGTCGTTATCAAGCAAACTGCCTGATGTTACGAATGACGCCCGGACCCTGTTGTTTATTAGAAAATAGCACTGCAGACATAAAAGAAACGCAATAGGCCATGGCAAAAGCAAAAACAGCCCCTTCCGTCAAAGCGGAGCGGGACATAATAGAATTAAAAAGAATGTTTTTGCTTATCATACTTGTTTATTATACCCTTTTATTAACACGCCGCACAAGATTTTTTGCATAAAAAAGAGCCATTCCCGTATGGGAACGGCCCGCAAAATATACTAAAACAGCTATTTGTTCCGGCGGTAAACGACGCTTCCGTCCTGCGCCTGCAGCGTCCATTCGCCGCCTTCTTTGCGAAGCGTAAAATTCTCGGCAAAATCAATCGTCTGCCCGTTGCCCACGCTTTGCCCGGTCAGCACCACCGAATCGCCGTGCAGCGCCCAGCTTTGGTAAACGAGCGTCTGCATATTGACGGACGACGCCGCGCCGCCCTTCTCCAGTTTAACGCCCTGAAAAGTCCCCTCCATGCCCGGCACGGGTTCCACCCATACGCCCAGGTATTTGCTCTCCGGGGAGCATCCCGCCGCCAATACACAAAGTACAATCAAAAAAAGAATGCGTTTCATAAAATTTATTTCACCTTATACGTTAACGTAACGGCCGCTTTTACGGAAATCATACCCGTGGCCGGAGCGGGATTGCCGCCGTCATCCACCGGCAAAGCGCCGTTATACACATTTTGGCTGATGTTGCTGGCCGCATAACGGACGCCGGGCCAGCCGGGGACCGTATCTTCCTGCACGTTTACAATTTTGCCCAGTTTTACGCCCGCGGCTTCGGCCAGCAGCTGGGCTTTTTCCTGCGCGTATTTGACCGCCAGACGGCGGGCTTCATCGCGGCTGGCGCGGGTGTTGGTGGAATAGAAAGACACATTTTCCACCCGGTTTACACCCATATCCAAAAGCGTATACAGCACGTCTTCGTACTGGGTTACATCGTCCAGCGTGACGGTAAACGTCTGGGAGAGTTCATACTCCAGTTTTTCTTTGGCCGTACGGCGGCCGGAATTAGTGTAAACGGCTTCTTCCGTATATACGGGCCGGATGGATAAACCGTCGGCCTGGATAAAGCGGTCTTCCACGCCGCGGTTATATAAATAGGCGGTTACCTGCTGGGCCACTTGGTTGAGCTTGGCCGCGCCGGCGCGCAAGTTGGTTGTTTTTTCGCTCAGGCCGAACGTGATGGCCGCCCGGTCCGGACGAACGCGCACTTCCGCATCCGCGCTGACGCGCATATAATTATCGGCGGCAAACACGCCGCAGGCCGGGAACAGCACCGCGGCCAAAGCAAACAAAAATACTCTTTTCATATTTCCCCCTATGCGGTGATATACCAGTATTATAAATTATTCTCGGCCGCGCTGTCTTGGGCACACAAAAGCGGCTAAAAACGCCCCAAAAAGAAAGAAGGCACCGGCCCTCACCCGCTTGCTTCCCTACGACAAAAAACCCCGCCCTTGCGGACGGGGTTTTATCGTAATCAAACGATTTTAGAACTTAATCAACATACCGAGCTGGCCTTTGGTGTTGTCTTTACCAAAGTCAGTTTTGTTATAGTTGCCTTCGGTGCCGTATTTGGCATAGCCGACGCCGGCAAACAATTCCACATATTCGTTGTGGGCATATTTGGCGGTGAGGTCAGCTTCCAAGGTGGCGGAATGGCGGCCGAAGCGGCTTTGGAAGGAATAACCGTCCAAAGACACGGTCCATTTTTCGTAGGGTTTAAAGTCAAAACCGACGTTAAACATGCGAACGCCGTCTTCGGTATAGTCAAAGATGTTGCCTTTCATCGGATCGCCGATTAAGAGGCCCGGTCTGTAGTTGCCAAAGGCCATGAAATTGCCGTTGGAGTACAGGAACGCGGCGCGGGCGGTTACGGCTTCGAGGTTAATCGCGCCGTCCGCTTTTACCATGTAACCGGTGTCTTTGTGTTCTTTGACGAGTCTGTCGCCGGCGAAGTTGCGGGCGTATTCAACGCTTAAGAGCGCGGCTTCGGGGTTGAAGGCCAATTTGGCACCGTAGAAACCCATATTTTTGTCGGTGTCGTTCCATACGCCGCCTTCGAAGTATTGAACGTTGCGCAAATCATAACCGTAGGCTTGCAAGGTTAAAGCGTCGGTCAGGTTCAGTTTCAAATCCGCACCGTAGATGGCGGCGTCTTTGGTGGTTTCGTCCGCGCCATCGCTAAGATCAGCCACTTTACCGGCGATCATGGTGAAAGATTTGAAATCGTCGCTGTAAGAAACTTTAACGGCGTCCAGCGCGCGGGCCAAGTTTACGCCTTCGGCGTTATAGTGAGTCGGCCCAAAATACATTACGGCGCTGTTTTCATCGCCGTAGAATTGGCGGCCGACCGTGGCTTCCAGACAGCAGAACAAATTGGAAAGCACCACATTGGCTTCGGCCAGTTTCATGCCGTCGGCATTGTCAAAACCTTCGTTGGCTTTGTTATTCGTGCCCCAGGCATAGCCGTATTGGAAGAGCACGTTGGCGCGTACGTCTTCAACCAGGTCAAAAGAAAGACCGGCCAAAGCGCGGGCATTGGTGCCGGAATTATATCTGGCGTCAGCAGCTACATCATTGTGACGCACATCAGAGGCGATCGTCTGGATTTCGCCTTTGAGGGTTACGTTTTTAAGCACGTCGGCGCTCGCCGGGAAGGCCACAGCCATGGCCAACAGCAAGCCTAATAGTTTCTTCATGAAGGACTTCCTCCTGTGTGATTTTAACTACCCTACATACTCATTAAAACTAATTAAGAAACCGATTTCAAGCCTTTTTACAAATCCCGCTTGACACGGCAAAACAGAAGTGTTATCCTATCTGCCCCGCTTATTTTCCCTCCACTCCAAAAAGACGGTTCCCCGTCGTAAAATCCAGTTTTTCGTCCGCCGCCGCACCCGCCGTTTCAGCCGGCACAACGCTCCGGGTTTGCGTCCGGCCGGGACGTAAAACATTTACAAAAAAACCGCCCGCCCCAAAACGGAGCGGACGGTATGTTTTTAATAAGTTAACTTAGGCCCACAAAGAAAGCTTGGTTACTTTGTCCATGCGTCTTACTTTGGGTTCGCCCACCAGTTCCTGTATGTACGCTTCGCATACGTAAATTTTGGTGCCGGGCATTAAGTGGCCGCCCACGGCGGCGTAATCTTTGCCGGAAAGAACCACGTGCGCGTGTACTTGCGGGCGGTTGTCCTGGATGCTGACGTTGCCCGTAAGGCTCAAGAGTTCCATTTCCTCATTGATTACCTTTTTTTCGTATTTCTTTTTGGCCTGGTCATAATAACCGACGGTGGCGTTCGCTACGGAGCCCACCACGCTTACCACGCCGCATTTCACTTGGTTGTCGTGGCAAAAATCAGCGAGTGACTCGAGCAAATCCTTGCCTTTGGGAAGTCTGAAAATATAGGTCCGTCCGGTCAAGTAAGGTTTTTCTTCTGCCATGTTATTCTCCTGTTCGGGTCTACCGCCAAGCGGTATCCCGTTTTAAATCTTGCGCGTAAGCGCGCACCGCTTCAAGCAGAGAGGCTCCGTCGAGCCCCGCCTCGGCGTATAATTTGGCCGCGGACGCACTTCCGAGATAAACGCCGTTCTTGTGCGGGAACAGCGTATGTCTGCGCCCGGCCTGGCTTAAGAGCCAGCCCTCCAGCGCAGGCAGTGTAAAATCGGTAATCCCCATCGCCGTATGACGATATTCAAGCGGCAGGATTTTTTCCTGCTCGTCTTCGGGCAGCAGTTCAAACAGTTCCCGGCTGGCGGCGTAAACCACATTCAAGTCCGGTCCGTTTGCGTTCAGTTCGGGCAGCAGTTCTTTCGCCACAATGCGGCCCACGCCCGCCCCCTGTACGATAAGGGTTCCTTCCGCTTTGCCTTTGGCGCGGCGCATATAGTACACGCCGTTTACCGCATTTTGCGCCGGATCCATACCGAGCGCTTCGCGGTCCAGCAACGCGTAAGACGGCCGGACCACAAACGGCGCAAATATGGCAGGCTTCAAGGAAAGTGATTTAGTTACAAGCGGCCAAATTTCGTCCACCTCAAGCGGCACCGCCGTAATGCACGCCCCCTTGGGGAAGTTGCCCTGCAACAGCTGCAGGGACTGCGGGTCCGCATGCGTCGGACCGTCTTCGCCCGTCGGCAAACTCGCGTGGCCGTTGAACATAATAAACGTATTGGGGTGGAGCCCCGCTTCGCGCGCGCTTTGCACGCCAATCGCGTGCAGACGGGCGGCCACGTGTTCAAACGCCAAAAACGCACCGTACGAAGAAGCTACGCCCGCATGTTTGCCAAAAGCGGAAATACCCGTGCAAACGGCCGATAAACCGTCTTCACAAATTCCCCCGGCCGACAAGCGGCGGGATTTCGGGTTGGAAACGGTATTAAAAAATCCGTCCGGGAAGTCTTTGGAAATCGCGCCCGCGCCGGTAGAGCCGTACAAATCGGCCGACGCGGTCAGCAGCGTTCCGCCCGTATTTTTATTGAGATACGCCAGCACATTGCCGAGCACCCCGCGGGTGGTATAGGATGTGCCTTTTTCAAACACGAACTCCGCCGGAACTTCAGCCGGGTTAAAGGTATAGAGTTTTTCACTGTCGCCCAGGTCCGCGCGGACGGCGCGGGCTTTGGAGGCCAAAGCGGAGGCGGACGCTTCCAGCCGGCCCGCCAAATACGCGCACAGCGGTTTATCGCTTTCCAGCGCGCGGCGGACGGTCAGCAACGATTCCCAATAAAATTTCTCCACGTTGTCTTCGGTTTTCTCCCCTTCAAAACGCGGGAAGGAAACGCCGAACATTTTTTCAAACTCGCCAAGTGAGCCGTAAAATCCTTCGGAAGCAAATTTATGGCCGCTCCCGTGTGAGGCTTTGCCTTCAATGCCGTAGTGCCAGCCCTTCACCGTACGGTAAACAATCGCCGTCGGCTGGTGGTTGGAAATTTCCGCCGCCAGTTTCTGCGCGGCGTGGATTTGGTTGAAATCGTGCCCGTTGGGAACGCGGATGACGTTAAAATCGTGCATGTAGAAAAATTCCATCGGGTTCCACTGCACGTAATCACCGGGGTTTTCGCCGTCGGCGGTGACACGTTCGCTTTCGATGGACGCTTCGTTCCAGTCGATATGAAAAACGGCGTTTTTTAACTGCGCGGTAGCGGCCGTAGCGGCGGCTTCGCTTACGCGCCCGGCGGTCATGCCGCCTTCGCCTTCAATAATATGGACGGCGGGGCAATTTTCCCCGTACGCGTCGGCCGCGGCCAGCGCCAGGCCGACGGCGGAACCATCCCCCACGCCGCTCGCGCCCGTGCTGGTGCGCACAAACGGAACGAGCGGTTCCGGGTGGCCGCCCAAAGGTTTAACGTTAAATTTTTTGAAAAGGGGCGTTCCCTGCACTTTGTTATGCCGGAAACCGAGCAAATCTTCCAAACGCAGCTGGAGTTTTTCGTCGGACGGCAATAATTCCGGCTTGGCGATGCGCGCCGCTTCGTTGCGAAGCGCCCACATGGCATACAAGCCAAGCGCTTTATGCCCGGCGGCGTAAGAAATGATATCCC
>JAUNWB010000098.1 GCA_030540535.1 Elusimicrobiales bacterium | reverse complement strand
CGGTTATTATATACAAGGGAATAAAAGTTTTATAGCTAAATGCGACTGTTAAACAGAAGGCAGTAAATATCGCCGCCCATCCGGTTAATTGTGATGCTTTCCCCCAAGGAAGCCAAGAGCGAATTTTTAGTTCTATTCGTTTTTTTAAGTTTTGCTTGATTGGAGGGGTATCTGGAATTGTATCTATTGGTTCTTGCCGTTCAATCGGAGCAGAGGTTATGGCTGTTTGTTCGGCAACAGGCCGATAGGGCGTTTCTTTGGCTGTTTCTGCGTTTGCATGTGCGTAACTTATAAGAAGTATGCTGAATAAGAAAATAAATTTAATGTATGTCATTTGTTTAACTCCTTCTCAGCCAGGTGCGCCCTTGGTCTTTTGAGTAAAATGTGCCTTTTTGGCATTGGGCGACGATTTCTCCGTTTAAGTAAGACAAATCCAAAAATACGCCGGCGGCAGAGCCTATATAACGGTCCAGCCAGGTGCGGCCCTCGTTGTATGAATATTGGATGCGGGACGGATTGTTGGGGTTAATCCGTATCATTTCTTTTCCTGCTGCAATCATTTGGCTCATGTGCATTCTCCTTAGGTGAAACGTATTGTATACCAAAACAATGTATCACGTCTGTGCGACAATACTGTTGTCGTAACGTTTGGGTAAAATAAAATTACAGGGAGTCAAGCGGGAAGTATATAAAAAAGCGGCGAATTACCAGAGCCTTTGGAATAACCCATGTAATCGCCGCTTGTTTATTCCCAAGGGAATAAACAGAAACGATTATTTTAGGATTCCAAAGTGCCGTCGGGTATTCCCCGTTCAGCTCTGCCCGGCCCCCAGCCGGACTTCCTGAAAATAATTCTAATCGCAACTGCAAATTGTATGACAAATGTCTTGTCAAATGTTATTATAGCAAACGCAGGGGCCGGTAGGAACTTTTTTAGGAGATATTATGAAAAATCCTTCTTTGCTTAAATTTAACCGTATTTTATATTTGCTTAATTTGTTTCAGCGCGGCCGCGTAAATTTAGTTTCGCAAGCGGCTCAGTTAGGGGTGTCGGTCCGCACGCTCCAACGCGACGTGTCGGAAATAGAAAAAGCCGGTTTTCCCGTCTGTTCTTCCGTTCCGGGCGTGTACGGGTTTGTAGAGGGATTTTCGTTAGATAAAATGCCTCTTTCTCGGCGGGAATCCTCCCTCCTTACTCTTATGGAGCAGCTGTCTGAAAGTTTGGGGGCGCCGTGGCTCGCCAGTTTTAACCGTTTTAAATCGAACACCGTGCGGCCTGCGGACAGCAATACGTTTTATATTAAACTGTCCGCAGAATCTTCGCCCGTTACGGTCCGTTTGACGGAAACGCTGGAACGCTGTCTTTTTCGCCGGGAACGGATTTCTATTTTGTATGCGGGGAAGAAGCAAAGCTGGTGCCGCAATCTGCGTCCGCTTAAAATCATGTTATTTGACGGCTTTTGGTATTTGCTGGCTATGGCCGATACGGGCACGTATATGAAGTTTTTGCTGTCCAATATCCTGCGCGTCTGCCCGTTGGGCACGTTTTTTGAACCCGTGAATGTGGATAAGACGCTGGCGGAAAGCGTAAATATTTGGTTTGACGGCGGCCGTGAAATTTGTATTTCATTGAGGGTGTCGGCGGGAGTGGCCCGGTATTTTAAGAAACGCCAATATTTTCCGCTGCAGCATATTGAGCGGGAGTTTTCGGACGGTTCTTTGGAACTTTCCTGTAAAACGGCCAATTTTATGGAGATTTTGCCCGCCATTAAAAGTTGGCTGCCGGATATTACGGTGCTTTCTCCCCGTGCGTTGGCGGAAGAGTTGCTGGCGCAGCTGCAAACATCCGTCTGTCGCCATAAAAGCGTATTGGATAAACCGGAAACTAAATCAACAGTAAACAACGTTACGCACCGCACGGATAAAACCGTACAAAAGCCGGGGGTACGGCCGCGGAAACACAAATAACCCGCCTTGATAAGGGTGTATAGCCGTTTGTGTCCGTGTTCCGGGGGTAAGCAACGTACTCTTTGGTGGCTAAATAAACTCGGGAAGTTTTGTCAGAAAGGCCCCAAATCGGGCCTTTTTTCGTTTGTATGGCCTGCCGGTTGGGCGGGAATGATTCCTTTCATAGCTTTGTGATGCGCATCTGGAAAATAATAGGGTAAGATATATTTTTAATGCGACCGTATGTTGTCGCGTTGCTATGCTATTCTATTTATAATGAAGAGGGTATTTCATTATGAAAAAATTTTTTAATAATTTAGTGAATATGTTAAAAGAAGAAGCCAATGTTTCCTACACCGAAAATGGAGCGTTGGGTTATCGGCAGACTGGAAAATCCTTGCTGGATATGAATTTCCGCGTATCTTCTTATCGGCGTGCGGAAGAAGAAAACATTATGCGGGATTTTACCAAAGCGTTTTATGAGGATAAGTTATTGGCGCTGAAATGGCTGTTTTTTGCGCGTGACGTGCGCGGCGGGTTGGGAGAACGGCGTTTGTTTCGTGTTATATTAACCTATTTGGCGCTTTATTGCCGGCCCAAATATGCGAAGAAAGCGATAGGGCTGGTGCCGGTATACGGACGCTATGACGATTTGTTTTGTTTGCTGGAAAACGAAAAAATCGCAAAACGGATACAAACGGCTGCTCTTGTTTATCTGAAGAAACAATTTGAAGCGGACTGCGCAGAAATGCAAAAAGGAGGCCGCGTTTCTTTACTGGCCAAATGGATGCCTTCTTGCAACGCTTCCAGCGAAAACACGAAAAAACTGGCTAAGCAGATTCGGGAGTATTTCCGCCTGTCCGAAAAAGATTACCGAAAAACGCTGTCCTCTCTTCGCTCCTATTTGGATGTAACGGAGGTAAAAACGTGTGCCAACCGGTGGGGGCAAATAGACTATAGCAAAGTTCCGGCCCGCGCCAACTTGCTCTATGGAGATGCTTTTTTAAAGCACGATGAAACCGGCAGAAGAAAATTTTTAGACGGAGTGTTGAAACACGGTCAAAAGATGAATGCTTCCGTGCTTTATCCGCACGATATTGTGGGGCAATACAGAGGGAAAGCCGCGTATGACGCCAATCTGGAAGCGTTGTGGAAATCGCTTTCTCCGGCCGGCTTGGGGAAGAACGCGTCGTCTTCCATTGTGGTGGCGGACGGCTCCGGTTCTATGTATATGAATGTAGGCGGAAGCGCTGTCCTGGCGATAGACGTATGTAATGCGCTGGCGGTCTATTTTGCCGAAAGACTGAGCGGCGCTTTTAAGGATAAATTTATTACGTTTAGCAACTCTCCGCAGCTGGTAGATTTAAGCAAGGGGAAAAATTTATTTGAAAAGTTGAATATCGTTTCCGCTTATAATGAAGTGGCCAATACGAATATCGAAGCGGTTTTTGATTTGATTTTACAAACGGCCCGTAAGCAGAATACAAAAAAAGACGCGCTGCCGGAAACGGTGTTTATCTTATCGGATATGGAATTTGATCGTGCAGCTTCTGCGCCGGCGAACGAGAAACTGTTTCAAACAATTCGCCGGAAATATGAAGAAGCCGGTTACAAACTTCCGCGTTTGGTGTTTTGGAATTTATGCGGCCGCAGTATGACTGTGCCGTTGCGGGAAAATGAAAACGGAGTCATGCTGATCAGCGGGTTTTCGCCCAATATTGTTAAAATGGTTTTAAGTGATAAATTGGATCCCTATGAGGCATTGAAAGAAGTATTGGAGGCTCCCCGGTATGATTTGGTTCATAACGCGTATTGCCGTAGTGGGCGTTTACGCGCTGAAGCAGTAAAATTGCAGTAGGAAATTTGAAAGATACTAACAGCAATTACATTCATTCGTAAAAAGAATATAGTATCTTGTTCCTGGGAAACCAGGCAAACAGAAGGCCCAACCGGGCGTGGCGGACGGCTTGACGGGTTTCCGGCAAATTGCTTAAATGCGAGGCCGGCCCGTGAAGCGCCGCGCACAACGGAAGCAAATCCAGCCCGGTCCGTATCCAGGTTTCGGCCCGCCAACGCTGGGCTTGGGAAGGCCTTTTGCAAGGGAAACCGTATTTAACGTCTATGGCATCTTGTTGCGTTTTATCCTTTAGAAACGGACTGATCCTTCGTGTCTCTGGGGATAAAACAAAGATACCGACAGCAATAATTCTAACGAAAATGGGGCAACGCCCGTACGGTTTCCCTTTTTTATCTATTTTTATTATTTGAGAGGAACTTATGGAAAAATTAGCGGAAAATATTTTATCTTGGTGCAAAAACTTGGAGCCCGCCGCCGTGCAGCAGGCAAATAATTTATCCAAACATCCTTGTTTGGTGGGTAATGTGTGTTTAATGCCGGACGCCCATTGTGGGTATGGCATGCCTATCGGCGGGGTAGCGGCGTTGGATAATGCCATTTCTCCCAATATGGTAGGGGTGGACATCGGGTGCGGCATGTTGGCCGTGCAGACGGGGCTTACGGCGCTCCCCCGCGAAAACGTACAGCGGATTGTAGATAAAATTTATGAGCGTATTCCTTTGGGCTTTGACCACCACGAAGAGGCGCAGGAAAACCCTATTTTTTTAGATCTGCCCCGCTGGAATAAGACGGAAGTGTGCAAACGGGAGTTTTTCTCCGCGCAGAAACAGCTGGGTACGCTGGGCGGCGGCAACCATTTTATAGAAGTGCAGTCCGGCAGCGACGGTCATATTTGGTTTATGATTCACAGCGGAAGCCGCAATTTGGGCAAACAGGTGGCGGAATATTACAACAACAAGGCCGTTAAGCTGTGTACTATGTTTAAGCAAAACGCGCTTGTAAAGCAAGATTTGGCGTTCTTGCCTATCGGTACGCGGGAAGCGGGGGATTATATTAACGAAATGAAACTCTGCCTTGATTTCGCTTTTGAAAACCGCAAAGCGATTGCCGCGTCCATTAAAAAAATTTTTAAAGAGGAAATCCCTTCTGTGGAATTTGTGCGGGAAATAAACATTCACCACAATTACGCCGCCGTGGAAGAACATTTCGGCCGTAAAGTGTGGGTGCATCGCAAAGGCGCCACGCTGGCGCGGGAAAATACGACGGGTATTATCCCCGGTTCCCAGGGAACAAGCTCCTACATTGTGCAGGGATTGGGCAACGAAATCTCTTTGCAATCCTGTTCCCACGGGGCGGGGCGGTGTATGTCCCGCAGTAAGGCGGTGCGGGACCTGGATTTGGCGCACGAACAGGAAATTTTAAATAAACAGGGCATCGTCCATCGCATGAACGAACAGGCGCTGTTGGATGAGGCTCCCAGCGCCTATAAAGATATTGATGAGGTTATGGAAAATCAAAAGGATTTGGTTAAAATATTGGTAAAATTAACTCCGTTAGGCGTTGTAAAAGCGTTAAATGAAAGAAAACATTGGTAAAATGTTTTCATATACCAAATACGCAAAGGGGGAACGGTGCTGAACGATACGTTAAATAAAATCAGTCGTTTGATGTTTATATTAAACGAGTTTGATAAAGGCGAGGTGGTGTTATCCAAAGTGGCCGGTGATTTGTTGGTAACGGTCCGCACCGTACAGCGTGATATCAAAGTTTTAGAAAGCGCCGGGTTCCCTATTGCCAACCCCTGTAAGGGAAATTATTGTTTTGTGGAAGGTTATTCCTTGCGTAAATTGCAGTTAAGTTCGCGGGAGGCTGCGCTGCTGGCTCTTTTGTCGGGGATTGCAGGCAGCTTGGGCGGCGGGTTTCGGGATACGTATATTACTTTGCGGAACCGTATTCTGCAAAACGTTCAAGAAAATCCCTTTTATATTAAACTTCCCAAAGGGCAAACGTTCCTAAATGACGCCAACAGTAAGA
>JAUNWB010000097.1 GCA_030540535.1 Elusimicrobiales bacterium | reverse complement strand
CAAATAATTTTCTCTATCTATCACGTTCTGTATATGATAAAGCCTTCTCAAATCTTTCTTTGTTTTTCTTTTCTCTCTCCCATGGAAAAAGGGGATTTTTGCGCCTAAAAAGTGTTAAAATAAAAAGTATATGAGTATTGATAATTTTCCGCAAATTGACAAAAAGCAACAAGACCGCTGGGAGAGTGCCAACCTCTTCGCCAGCCCGAAAATGCCCAAAGGCAAAAAATTCTACTGCCTGGACATGTTCCCTTACCCCTCCGGCGCGGGCCTTCACGTGGGGCACCCGGAAGGATACACGGCTTCGGACATCTTGGTGCGCTATAAACTAATGAACGGTTACGACGTCCTTCACCCCATGGGCTGGGACGCTTTCGGCCTGCCTGCGGAAAACTACGCTATCGCGACGGGCATTCACCCTCGCATCACCACGCAGAAAAATATCGAAAATTTTAAACGCCAAATTAAATCCATCGGCCTGGCGTACGACTGGTCGCGCGAAGTAGACACTACCGACCCCGAATATTATAAATGGACGCAGTGGATTTTCCTGCAGCTTTTCAAAAAAGGCTTGGCCTATGAATCCACCGTGCCGATAAACTGGTGTCCGTCCTGCAAAACGGGCCTTGCCAACGAAGAAGTGTTCAACGGCAAGTGCGAACGCTGCGGCCACCAAATCGAGCGCAAAGCGCTTAGGCAGTGGATTTTAAAAATCACCGATTACGCGGAAAAATTACTCGAGGGGCTCGACGAACTCGACTGGCCGGAAAGCACCTTAACCATGCAGAAAAACTGGATCGGCAAGTCCAACGGTGCGAACGTAACGTTCAAACTGGACGGCCATGACGAAACCGTCACCGTTTTTACCACCCGCCCCGATACGCTCTTCGGTGCGACGTATATGGTTGTATCGCCGGAGCATCCGATTTTGGAAAAAATCGTTACGCCCGAACAGAAAGAAGCCGTCAAAGCCTACCAGGCCGAAGCCTCCAAAAAGAGCGATCTCGAACGCGGCGATCTTAATAAAGATAAAACCGGCGTATTTACCGGCGCGTATGCGGTTAACCCGCTTAACGGCAAAAAAATCCCGGTGTGGACGTCCGACTACGTTTTAATGGGTTACGGTACGGGCGCGATTATGGCCGTTCCCGCGCACGACGAGCGCGACTACGCCTTTGCCAAAAAATTCGGCCTCGAAATCATCGAAGTCATCAAGAGCGAACAGGGCGTGGAAAAAGAAGCCTTTACCGGCGACGGCGAACTCGTCAACTCCGGCTTTTTAAACGGGCTTCGCGTAAAAGAATCCAAAGCCGCCATGATTAAGTGGCTCGAAGAACACGGCTGCGGAAATGCCAAAACCACCTATAAGCTGCGCGACTGGGTGTTCGCCCGCCAACGCTATTGGGGGGAACCGATTCCCGTCGTGCATTGTGAAAAATGCGGCGTGGTGCCCCTGCCGGAAGACCAGCTCCCGCTGCGCCTGCCGGAAGTGGATAAATTTGAACCTTCGGGCACCGGGGAATCCCCGCTCGCTACGGTAACGGACTGGGTGAACACCACCTGCCCGCACTGCGGCGGTCCCGCCAAACGCGAAACGAACACCATGCCCCAGTGGGCCGGTTCGTGCTGGTACTATTTGCGCTATATGGACCCGAAAAATTCTCAGGCGCTTGTAGACCCGGAAATCGAAAAAGCCTACGGCCCCGTGGATTGCTACATCGGCGGTGCGGAACACGCGGTGCTGCACCTCTTGTACGCGCGCTTTTGGCACCGGGTACTGTTTGACTTGGGCGTCGTCAGCCATAAGGAACCGTTCCACAAACTCCGCCACCAGGGCATGATTTTGGCGTTCTCGTACCGCGACAAAATGGGCGCGTACCACGGCTATGACGAAATTGATTTTAAAGACGGCAAAGCCTTCTTGAAAACCACCGGCGAAGAACTTTCCCCGATGGTGGAAAAGATGTCCAAATCCAAGAAAAACGTCATCAACCCGGACGATATTTTATCCCAGTACGGCGCGGACGCGTTCCGCATGTACGAAATGTTCATGGGGCCGTTTGAAGCCAGCAAACCCTGGGATATGAAAGGGATTGAAGGCATTTCTCGCTTTTTAAAACGCGTGGCCGCGTGGAGCGAAAACGTACAGCTTTCCGACGGCGCTGACCCCAAGAAGAGCGAAATTTTGAAGAACAAAACCATCGTTAAAGTGGGCGAAGACATCGAAAACTTCCGCTTTAACACGGCGATTTCTTCGCTCATGGTGTTGTTTAACGACATCAGCAAATTGCCGCAGGTAAGCAAACACACGTTTGAAACTTTCCTCAAACTGTTGCATCCGTTCGCCCCGCACCTCACCGAAGAAATTTGGCAGCTGCGCGGAAACGAAGGGTTTTTGGTAAAATCCGCCTGGCCGAAAGCCGACGAAAACCTGATGCAGGACGACAGCGTGGAAATCGGCGTGCAGGTAAACGGCAAAGTGCGCGACCGGGTGGCTGTCCTGTCCGGCGCGTCCAAAGAAGAAATCGAAAAAATCGCGCTGGCGAGCGAAAAAGTACAGCGCAATTTGGAAGGTTTCGAAATCAAAAAAATCATTGTCGTGCCCGGCCGCATGGTCAGCGTGGTGGCCGCGCCGAAAAAATAATCTTACGGGCGGCGCGTTAAACCGCCGCCCGGTTTTTTGGAGAACGTATGAAAAAATTTCTGTTAGCCGTTTGTTCCGCCGCCGCGCTCACCGCCTGCGCCAGCGAAGGGGCCATCTATACGCCCCAGGCGCAAATCATGCCCCAGCACATTAAAAAAGTGGCCGTGCGCCCGATTTTAAACAAAACCGAAGTGTTTGCGCTCGAGGATAAATTCTACAACGAACTTTACGACGAATTTTTGCGTAACGGAACGTATCAAATCGTGTCCGAAAACAACGGAGCGGAAGGTGTGGTGGTGACGACGATTTCCCGCTACTTAAACGTGCCGATTCAGTACGACAGCCAGTTAATTCCCACCGTTTACCGCATGGATATTTGGCTGGACGTAGTGCTGATGGACAAAACCACCAATGCGCCCGTATGGCGCGAACCCGCATTTTTGGGTACGCAGATTTATGCCGCGTCCACGCTGCCCGGCGGTATGACCGAAGTGCAGGCGCGCGACGTGGTGTTCGAAAAACTTTCTAAAGACATCGTCAAACGTACGGTGGACGGTTTCGGCTCTGTTATGAGCGAAAACAAAAAGAAAGTAATGAACAACCCCGAATATACCACCATTACCCAGTAACATGCCTAAACTCACCGCGGAAAAATTACAGGCTGCTTTGGCGCAAAATACGGTTGTCCCCGTCTATTTGCTGACGGGGGATGACGCTTACCGTAAAAATTTAATTATCCAGAAAATCCGCGAAATCGTGGGTCCGGACGATTTTAACTACTACGCCAGCGAAGCCGATAAGGCCGACTGGGGCGAAGCGCTCGCCCTGGCCAACACGGCGCCCGTATTTTCAAACGCGCGTATGGTCGTGCTGACGGGAATTGAAAAAATCCGCAAAGACCCCAAAGAAGCCCTTTTGCGGTATTTGGAAAATCCGCTTCCGTCCACCACGCTCGTTTTAACGCATAACGATTCTAAAAAAATGAAGACGGAAAAAGCCTTGGCCGAAGCGTGCGCGGCGGCGGGGGTGACGGCGGATTTTGCGGAACTGAAAAAAGAAGAACTGAACATGTGGGTGCGCGAAAAAATGCGCGAAAAGGGGCTCAAAGCGGATTTCGACTCGGTAGACCTGTTGTGCGAGAGCGTGGGGGGCGAACTCAGCGCGCTTGAAAACGAGATGGAAAAACTCTATCTCTACGCAATGGACCGGGAAGACAAAACCATCACCAAAGGCGACGTTTTGGCCTGTATCGGTTTTAGCAAAGAGGAAAACCCGTTTGAGCTTTCCAATGCCATTACAGCGTGTTCCAAAACGCGCGCCGTGAAACTGGTGGATAAACTGCTGGACGACGGCGAAGAGCCCGTCGGCGTACTGAGCAAGATGACGTTCCCTATTTTAAAAATGGCCCGCATTAAACGTATGTCCGATGCGGGAATGGCTCCGGCGGATATTCTACGCGCGGCGGGACTTATGTATTGGGAAAACCGCCTGGTCAGCTCCGCGCGTTCGTTTCCGCCGCAGAAAAATTTTGTAAACGCGTTAAACCGCATTATTGACGCGGATGCGTCGTTTAAATCTTCTTCCGGCTCGGACCCGAAGATTCTGCTAAAAGGCATTTTGCTGACGCTTTTTGCGGGAAAATAAACGAATTTTCTGTCAGAAAAGCCCGGCCTTGTCGGCCGGGCTCTTTTTTATCCCCCCCGAAAAAACTCGGTTATAAAATATAGTTTAGGCGCAGCACGCCCGAAACGAAATTCATTTTATGGCGCAGGTGAATGCGGTTGCCGTTGGAAGCGATATAGTGCGAATTGTGAAACTGGTTCCCGTTGTAGTGCGCTTCCAGCCCCAGCGCCCAGTGCCGGCTGTATACGTGCATCACGCCGATACCCGCCCGGTAGGCAAACCCCGTATATTTAAAATGTTGGCTCCCTCCGAAATCCACACTGACGCGGCTGTGGTTCCATCCGGCGGAAAACGGAAGATAAACCTTGTATTCGCTTTCCGGGTTGATAAAAAATTGTCCGCCCAGCATTAAATTCTTTTGGTGCGTGCCGACGTTTACTTCCCAGCCGCTGGCTTTGTCTTTGGCAAAGTGCTGTTCGGAGGCGCTGATTCCCGCCGCAAAGCGCGGATGTAAAAAGTATACGGCTTGCAATTCGCCGCCGAAGCCGGGTTTGCCGAGTTTGGCGTCGTGCTGGATGTTTTGGGTTTGGTCTTGAATATAAAACTCTCCCCAGTCCGATTTAAGGCCCAGCGGGGATATGATTCCCGCCGCGCTGATGACAACGTCGCCCTTATCAAAAGTGCGGGCGTATGCTCCCGTTCCCGCCAGAATACATAAGACGAGCAGTGCGAGCGTTTGTTTGATGGTCACGCGAGTTCTCCTAAGAAACTATTTACTTATCGGTAGGTAAATTGTAGCATAAAACGGCGTGAAAAGTCACGCGTTTTCTGGGAACGTTGTAAATTAGTAAAATTAATATATGGAACTTTTATCCCAATTTATAGACGTTGTGCTGCACCTGGACGTGCATTTAAACGCCTGGGCGGCCTGGATGGGCATATGGCTTTACGTGGTGGTGTTTGCCGTGGTGTTTTGCGAAACGGGGCTTGTGGTTACGCCGTTTCTGCCGGGGGATTCTCTCTTATTTGCATGCGGCGCGCTGGCCGCTTCCGAAGGAAGCGCGATTAATCTGTTTGTTTTGATGCCGGTGATTTTTGCCGCCGCTGTATTGGGCGATTTTTGCAATTACGAAATCGGCAAATGGCTGGGGCCGAAGGTGTTTACGCGCGAAACGAGCTGGCTGCTCAATAAAAAACATCTCGAAAAAGCACACGCATTTTACGAAAAATACGGCGGGAAAACCATCATTTTGGCGCGTTTTATTCCCGTGATTCGCACATTTGCGCCGTTTGTGGCGGGGATTGGCAAGATGACGTATTTCCACTTTGCTTCCTTTAACGTGATTGGCGCCTTGTTGTGGACGGTGCTTTTTACGCTGGGCGGATATTTGTTTGCGGATTTGCCCGTAGTGCAAAACCATTTCCATTACGTGGTGCTGGCGATTATTGTGCTTTCCTGTCTGCCCGCCGTGTACGAATTTTGGGCCGCGCGCCGCAAGAAAAAATAAGGTTAGTACATTTTATTTCAACCGGGCTGATATACGGCCCGGTTTTTTATTGTCTAACGAAAACCCCCGGCTATGCCGGGGGTTCTACTAAGGTT
>JAUNWB010000096.1:1427-5880 GCA_030540535.1 Elusimicrobiales bacterium | reverse complement strand
TACTGCGGAAGTACAATTTGCGCTATTTAATTTTTACGGCGGGGGATAAATACAGTGTTATTTATACGCCGGACGAAATTTCCCGTATCAACACGCCGCGCGTAGCGGTGGAAGATACCGTCGGTGCGGGGGATTCTTTTTCCGGCGCGTTTGTTTGCGCCGTGTTAATGGGCAAAACGCTCAAAGAGGCGCACGAAGCCGCCGTCAAAACGGCGGCGTTTGTTTGCACCCGGGCGGGCGCTTGGCCGTCTTACCTTTAAGGAGGTTGTATGCCGGATAAGAAAAATGGATATTGGGTATTAGTCCCTATCATGCTGTCGTTTTTTGCCATGGGATTTGTGGACGCGGTGGGTGTCGCCACCCATTATGTAAAAGCGGATTTTAATTTGTCCGATTCCGTCGCCAATTTGTTTCCCTCCATGGTGTTCTTTTGGTTTTTGGTGTGTTCCGTTCCCACGGGCATGCTGATGAACAAAATCGGCCGCCGCAAAACGGTGCTGGCCAGCTTAATCGTTACCGCCGTGGCGCTTGCGCTGCCGCTTGTCAATTATTCGTTTGGCGTGATGATGGCTTCGTTTGCGCTTTTGGGTATTGGAAATACGCTGATGCAGGTATCGTTGAACCCGCTTCTTTCCAACGTGGTGGCGGGGGAAAAACTCGCCAGCGTAATGACGTTCGGGCAGTTTATTAAAGCGATTGCGTCTTTCTCCGCGCCGCTGCTCGCCGGATGGGCGGCGCTGCGGTTTGGCAGCTGGAAATATTTATATTTAATGTTCCTGGCGGAAGCGGCCGTGGCGTTTTTATTCCTGGCGCGCGAAAAGATTAAAGAAGAAGAAGTGACGGGCAAAGCCTCTTCGTTTGCGGATTGTTTCCGCTTGCTGGGGGACGGATTTATCTTTTTCTGCTTTTTGGGCATTGTGTGCCACGTAGGGGTGGACGTCGGCGTAAACGTAACGGCTCCGCGCCTTTTGATGGACCGCGCGGGGGCGGATTTAACCCAGGCCGGTTATGCTTCCAGCGTGTACTTTTTGTTTCGTACGCTGGGCTGCTTCCTGGGCGCGTTTGTGCTGGCGCGCTGTTCCGCCAAAAAGTTTTTTATGCTCAGTGCGGGCTGTATTGCCTTATCCATGGCGGGGATGGTTTTCCTGCAGGGCGCCTGGCCGCTTTATGCGTGTATGGCGCTTGTCGGGTTTGGCAATTCCAACATATTTCCCATTATTTTTTCGCAGGCGATTTTGCATAACCCGCAGAAAAAGAACGAAGTGTCTGGCCTGATGATTATGGGACTCTTTGGCGGTACGCTCTTTCCGCTTGCCATGGGGCTTACGGCGGATGCCGTCCATTCGCAAACCGGGGCCGTGCTGGTGATGTCCCTCGGGGCGTTGTATTTGCTGTGGATGATTAAAAATATCCGCGCCCAGGCCGCCTAAGCCGTACGGCTCTCAGTTTTATAAAGCCGCCTTCCGGGGCGGCTTTTTTCACACGGAGAGCCTCAAAAAAGTATAATAAAGCGTAGTTTATTTTTAAGGAGCTTACATGAGAAACATTACCCCCGTCAACTGGAAGCAATTTATTGCTCCCGCCGTTATTTTGATTGTGGCCGTCTGCGCGCTGGGTTCTTATTTTACCGTATCCGCGGGCAACGTAGCCGTAAAACTGCGCTTTGGTAAAATTGTGGGCGCGTACAGCGAAGGGTTGCACTTTAAACTTCCGCTGGTGGACTCGATTGAAAAATTCTCCGTCCGCATCCGCAAGGATTCTTTCAATACGGAAGCGTTTTCCAAAGACTTGCAGACCGTCGGCTTAACGCTGGCCATCAACCACCGCATTTTGCCCGACACCATTGAATCCATCTACCGCAACCTGGGGCCGGAATACACCGCCACCGTGTTAAAACCCATGGTGGAAGAATGGACGAAAGCCGTCATCGCCAAGTACTCGGCCGACAGCCTGATTTCCAACCGCGTGCAGGTGGCTAAAGAATTGGACGAAATTTTAAAATCCAAAATGGCGGAAAAACAGGTAATCGTTTCCGACATCGCCATCACGAACTTCGAATTTTCTCCCCAGTTTTTAAAAGCGGTGGAAGAAAAACAAATCGCCGAGCAGGAAGCCAAGCGCGCCACCAACTTGGTGGAAAAAGTAAAAAAAGAAGCCGAGCAGAAAATTCTGCAGGCGGAAGCCGAAGCCAAATCGTTGCGTTTGCAGCGCGAAGTGGTGTCCGACAATTTGATTAAACTCCGCCAGGTGGAAGCGCAGTTGAAAGCCATCGAAAAGTGGGACGGCCGCATGCCCACCTATATGGCCGGCGACCAAATGCCGTTTGTCATGACAAGATAAACCCGCTTCGGAATTTTTAAAGGTATAATGGAAGAGAGCGAACCTCTCTTCCATTTTTTTATCCGGGGAATGTTATATGAAAACGGTTTTAAAACTGAGTTTATTTTTAGCGGCTTTTTTCGGTATTTACTGGTTTGTGTTCTATCAAACCCCGGAGGAAAAAACATTCTCCCGGGAACTGGCGCTGGCGCAAAACGGCGATATGCAGGCCGCCGTACGCACGGCGGACCTTTTTAAACGCGGGGAAGGCGTCAGACAAAACGGCGCGGAGGCTGCCGAGTGGTACCGGCAGGCCGCGGCGGCGGGGGACGCATCCGCCGCGTATGAACTGGCGGAACTTTATTTGACGGGGGACACACTCCCGCGGGACGAAGAAGAAGCCTTGGCTTATTTACAGCTTGCCGCCCAGGCGGACGAACCGCGCGCCCAGCGCGAGCTGGCCCGGTTTTACGAAGAAGGCCTCGGCGGCGTACCCCGGCATGCGGGGGAAGCGTTGTTTTGGCGTTTTTTGGCCGCGCAAAACGGGGATGCGCCTTCGGCCGCCGTGTTGGCTCGTGCGCACACGGAACAGCCGGAATTATACGCGCAGGTAAAAGAACTGGAAGAAGATTTAGCCGCCGCCCGCGCGGGTGACGGAGAAGCGCGTTTGCGCGCCGGCCGCGTGTACCGCGCCGGACGGCCCGTTTTAACCGGTAACGAAGAAGCCGCCCGCCTTTTGACGCTGGCCTGGGAAGAGAACCGTTTGCCGCAGGCGGCGTATGAACTTTCGGAGATGTATCGTGCCGGAACGGGGGTGGAACAGAATCTTGCCAAAGCGGATGAACTTTTGGCCCAAGCCGCCCAAAAAGCGTATCCGGCGGCCCAATACGCACTGGGAGAAGCGGCATACAAGGCCGACCCGCCCAACTATCAAGACGCATTCGCCTGGTTTTCCAATGCTGCGGCGGGCGGTTATCCGCAGGCGCAGTATATGACGGGTTTTATGCTGATGCAAGGGCAGGGGACGGAGCGTTCCGTGCCGCTGGCCGTTAAATTTTTTCGGGATGCGGCGGAGCGGGAACACGTTTCCGCTCAGTATGTGCTGGGGCAGATTTACGTAAAAGGGCTGGGCGTTGCGGCCGACAAAAAAGCGGGTACGGAATGGTTGAAAAAAGCCGCGCAGAACGGCAGCCGGGACGCGCAGGCGCTGCTCGACGCGCTGAATTAAAGTTTGCCCGGAAAGGGACGTCCCAGGCCCGGCTTGTGGTGGGGGTAGGAAAGGTACGGAATAACCCGGCGGACGGTTTTACCCGAAGCGACGTTATGAATCAGCTGTATGAAAAAATCTTTATCGGTTTTGTCCGTATACGAAAACATTTGGTGACTGATAATAATATGCACTTCATCGGGGTCGGCATCCGGGGATAAAGTTTCCAAATGGGCGTAATCAACGTCTTTCTCGTAGTGATAGGTAACAAAATCCCCCGTGGTGTATCCGTCGGTAACGGTCAGAACGCGGGAGATGCTTTCGTTTACGTTTAGGTCCCCGATTTTTTTCCCGTTAAACAGAAGCGGCTGTAAACTTTGGCCCTTGTTGTGGTACGCCTGCAGCATCCGTTTGATTTCCGCCGCCGGAACGGCAAAGCTGATTTGTTTGGAGTCCGAACTGCCAATATGCACGCCCACCACTTCGCCCTGTGTATTTAAAATGGGGCTTCCGCAGGCGCCGCCGCGGTGGGAGGTCTCAATTTCCAGGGATGTAATCAGCCGGGTCGGCGTTACTTCTTTTATCTCGCGGTTGGGAACCAGGAAAAAATCATCATTAAAAAATCCGAATGAATACGTTTTCTCTCCCGGCTTGGGCGTTTGCTCTGCCAGTTTAAGTGCCGGAATGCTGCGCGGCCATTCTTCGGGGAGCTGAAACAGCGCCAAATCAAGCATACCGGCGTTGCCGATGGCGGCAAATTCCACGGGGAACGGCGCGTAATCTTCCAGCCATACGGCGGGGTAGGCGTTCATAATGCGCGCGATATGCGCGGCCGTCACGCCCCAAAGTTGTTTTTCCCCTTCAAATTCTTCTTCTATCACAAAAGATGTAGCGGTAAACGGTTCCGCAAGCCCGGTAAACTCGGAT
>JAUNWB010000096.1:0-1417 GCA_030540535.1 Elusimicrobiales bacterium | reverse complement strand
GGCACGGATCGGAGCCTGCAGGTCAAGCGCGGTTTCTTTGACGGCGATTTTCGGCGTATGGGCCAGGTGCTGGATGAGCGGCGGCAGCGTGTTGGGCCGGACGGAAAGAATTTGGGGAATTTTGATGTTTTTGATTATTTTCTGCGCATTTACCAAATTGGAAGGGAGCCGCGGCAAACGGGGCCGGGCTTCGGCGGGGCCCGTTATGCAAATACATAAAATGGCAAGCGGCAAAAGCAGGTATTTATTCATTTCCGAATCGTTTGGGTGATGTTATTTTCGCCCGCGGTCCATTCATACCAGTAAGTTTGGCGGCCGGGATACATCCGGCCGCCGGACTGTATCTCAAGGCGGAAGGAATCCCCCGGTTGCACGTCAAAAAACGTTTCTAAATGGGCAAAATCCATAAACGGGTAGCGCGGCAGTTTTTTTACTACGCGCCCGTCACGAAGCTGCATGATAAATCCGATAGTGTCCGTCGGTTGAAGGCGCATAATCTGCAGTCCGTTAAACACCAGCGGAATACCCTCCTGCGGAGTATACGCGCCGCTTGCCTGACGCGCCAGCGCGCGCAGCCAGAAGGCGGGAACGGCGATGCTTAAATCGTGCGCTTTGGCGTTAAACTGGCTGAGCGTGCCGGAGAACCAATCAGCCGACTGGGATTTCTCCGCCAATAAACTTCCGATATGCACTCCCGCCACTTTTCCGTTTTGTAATAACGGGGCTCCGCAATAACCGTTCATCGGCGCGTTTGGCTGAACATATTTGGTTAAAATGCGGTACCGGCTGGCAAATAACACTTCCCGTACCGGCTGGGATAAAAAGTTTCCGTGTGCAAAACCGCTGGAAGAAAGTACGCTGTGGGCGGCGGGGAGTTCATCCTCCAGTTCCAGCGGCCGGAGATATGGCAGCGCCTGCGGCGGAATTTCAAATAACGCCAGGTCCGCCCCGGCCGCACTGCCTTCTTTGGAAGGTTTGGCTTCCAGGGTGACGGGGACGCCGTTTTCGCCGGGGAACGTCATGTAGGGCGTATGGTTGATGTCGTCCATTACGTGCCGGGCGGTTACGCCCCACACGCGGCCGTCGATATTCACGGCAAATGCACTGCCTTTGTGCTTGGATTCGGGCGTGGCCTGTACGGTAAAAACGGAACTGCGGATCGTGGCCGGAATGGGGGCCGGCAAGGGAAGCATCGGGGCGTGCCCTGTTTTTAAAAGCGGCATGACGGCGCGCAGCGGCTGCGGACGCAGGGCGGCGGTCACGGCGGCCCGGTCTATTTGGGCGCTCGCGCGCGGCAGGCTTTTTAGAACGGCCGGAACCTGCGCGCGTGCGGGAAGCGCCGCAACCGTAAGTACAATACCGAGTACGCCGGAATAAAATTTCGTCATATACGTATTGTAAAAAACGGGACCGTTTT
>JAUNWB010000095.1 GCA_030540535.1 Elusimicrobiales bacterium | reverse complement strand
GTTTGAAGCCGCCGCACAAGGAGGAACCCAATGTCGTTAGAAACTGCTTTAAAAAACTGTTTTACGGGCCGGCAGGAAAACCGCTTTTTATACCTTATTCCGCCCGGTTTCCCGGCGTTTGAAGGGCACTTTCCGGGCAACCCGCTGCTGCCCGCCGTCTGCCAAACGGGACTGTGCGCGGACGCGTTAAGCCGCCAGGAGGGCAAACCGCTGGAAATTTCCGCCGTGGCGCGCGCCAAATTTATGCGCCCCGTTTTACCCGGCGCACAGGTGCAAATCACGCTTACCCCCCGGCCGGACGGCAAAACGCTCTGCGAACTGGCCGACCCGGAAAGCGGCCAAAAGTTCAGCCAAATTATCGTGCAAGTAAAGGAACGCGTATGAAAAAAATCACTTATTTTACCACGCCCGAAGGCGCGCCCGAACCGTTGGAAACGTCCGTTTTCCGCACGGTCCGCTTTAACGAAGTGGACCCGATGGGCATTATGTGGCACGGGCACTACGCAAGTTTTATTGAAGACGCGCGCGTGGCGCTGGGCGATAAACTCGGCATCGGCTACCAGGATTTTTACAACCACGGCGTCGTGATTCCCGTGCGGCAGTTCCACGTAGATTATTTGGCTTCGCTGACTTACGGCAAACGCTACGAAATCAAAGCGCGGCTGTTTTACACGGATTCCGCCCGGCTGAATTACGATTTTACGTTTTTGGACGAAACCGGCCGCGTGATGGCGCGCGGTTACAGCGTGCAGTTAATGGTAAACGAACAAGACAAAAACCTGCTGTTTGAATGGCCGGAATTTACCCGTCCGTTTTTACAAAACTGGAAAGAAGGAAAAATTAATCTGAAATGAAATTCCTCGCCGTCATACCGCACTACAACCACGCCCGCACGCTTAGAAGCGTGGCGGAAGACGTGCTGCGCCATACGCAGGACGCGGCGGTGTTTGACGACGGAAGCACAGAAAATCCCGCCCCGCTTTTGGAAGGCCTGCCCGTTTCATTCGTGCGGTTTGAAAAAAACCGCGGCAAAGGGGCCGTCATTCTGGACGCGGCCCGCTACGCTAAAGAGCGCGGGTTTACCCATATCATTACCATAGACGCCGACGGCCAGCACAAGGCGGAAGATCTCCCCCTTTTAACCGCGGCCGCACGCCAAAACCCGCACGCGCTGATTATCGGCGCGCGGCGGTTCGACCCCGCCAAAGTACCTTTTTCCTCGCGTTTCGGGCGGAAGTTCGGCGGGTTTTGGGTACACCTTCAAACGGGCAAAAAAGTGTCCGACATTCAAAGCGGCTACCGCTGCTATCCCGTAGAAATGCTGCTTTGCCAAAAATTTTTATGCAAACGCTACTCGTTTGAAGTGGAAGCGGCTGTAAAAGCGTTATGGGGCGGATTCGGCGTAACCGAAGTGCCCGTATCCGTCGCCTACCCGCAGGACCGCGTTTCGCACTTTAGCGCACTTAAGGACAATTTCCGCCTAAGCGTGCTAAACACCCACCTTACCGTGCGCGCTATGCTGCCCATTCCCCACCGCCAATACGCGGCGGACGAAAAAACGGGCGAGCAGGTAAAGCGCGGATACTGGGAAGTAATGCTTGAAAATTTAAAACAGCCGGGCAGTATCACCAAAAACGCTTTGTCGGCCGCGTGGGGTATTTTTTGCGGCTCTATCGCTTTGCCCGGAATCCGCCAGGTGATGCTGTTTTTCGGCGCGGGCTGGTGGAATTTAAACAAAATTTTAAGCATTTCGTTTGAAAAATTATGTATCGGCCCGTTCGTCCCCGCGTTGTGCATTGAGGTGGGCTACTTTCTGCGCTACGGGCGTTTTTTAACCGAGTTTAATATGACCACCCTCGGCCGCCAGTTTTTACAGCGCGTGTGGGAGTGGGTAATCGGTTCGCTCATCGTCGCGCCGCTCTTGGCCGCCGCAACGTTCGGAATCGTGTGGCTCATCGGGCTTATTCTGCACAGGAGTTTGCGTGAACGCGTCTAAAGAAACCACGGGCCGGAGTATCGGCTCCAAACTTAAGCACCGCTTTATGTACGCGCTGATTTGTATCGGCGGGCGGCGGCTTGCGTATGCGTTTTTATATATCGTGGTATTTTTTTATTCCTTATCGCCCGCCGTCAGCCAAAAGTCCCGCGCGTATATCCTGCGGCGTTTTAAACCGCGCTCCAAACGGGAATTTTTCAAACACACCTATTTACTTAATTTAACTTTCGGGCAAACGCTTATCGACCGCGCCGTACTGGGTATTTTGGGCCGCGTCAGCGTCCGCTCCACCGAAGAAGAACGCCAGCTCTGCCGCGATTTATGCGCCCCCGGCAAAGGCCTTATTCTGCTTACCGCCCACTGCGGCGCGTGGCATATGGCGGTCAATCTGATTGATTTTATCCCCGTAAAAATAAACGTACTTTATTATAAAAATCCGCAGGATAACGATAAAACCGTCGCCGAACACTCCGGCAAGGACGCGCGGTTTTCGTTTATTAACCCGGCGGGCCCGCTGGGCGGAATTATGGACATGATGGCCGCTTTGGAACAAGGGGAAGCCGTCTGCGCCATGGCCGACCGCGTGTTTGGCGACCCCAAAAATGCCGTGGAGGCGGACTTTTTAGGCGGCAAAATCCGCGTGCCGTACAGTTTTTACCGGCTGTCGGCGGCTGTGGGCGCGCCCGTGGCGGCGGTGTTTTTCCCGCGGCTTGGGCCGGGTGAATTTTCCACTTGGACGGCTGCGCACTTCTCCGTGCCCGATTTGGGCCCCGCCAAAGACGCGTACGCCCGGTTCGCGCAACAATTCGTGGACGCGCTCGAAGAATTTTGTATAAAATATCCGTATCAGTTTTTTAATTATTTTGACCTTTGGGAGGAGTCCCCATGCAACAAACCATCGACGAAATCAAACAACTAATTTCCTCCGGCATTGACTTGGGCGGGGCCGATTTGTCCAAATTCGGCGCGTCCGACGCCATTTTCGGCGAACAGGGCCTCGGGCTGGACAGCTTAGACGCCGTGGAACTTATCATGCTTATCCAAAAGAAATACGGCATTACCATTGAAAATATGCAGCAGGGCCGCGAAATTTTTAAAGATTTGGGCACCCTGGCCGCTTATATCGAAAAAAACCGCAAAAAATAATGACCAAAACGCCCGTGGCCGGGTTCGGGTGCTTATGCGCCTGCGGAACCTCGGCGGAAACCTGTTTTGAAGGCGCGCTTACCGGGCGTGCGCGGTTTGACTTGCCCGGCGCGCGCGTAAACAGCGCGTATGCAACCTCCTACCCCGTATTTCTGGCGGCGGATGAAATTGCAAAAGCCTGCCCGGCGGGCGAAAGCCTCAGCCTGCATTACTTTTTAACCGCCGCGGACGAAGCGTTCTTCCACGCGGGCGTTTTCCCGGCCGAACTGGCCGCAAAAAAACGCGTGGGCGTGATTGTGGGCACGTCGGTCGACGCCTCCTTTCACTGTTTTGACCTCTATAAAAACAACCGCGCCCGTACCCCGCGCCCGGGCGACCCGCAGGAACTGACGCATTATTTTGCGTCTTCCACCGCCCTGGCCGCAAGCCGCCATTACGGCTTTAAAGGCCCCTTTCAGACAGTCGTCACCGCCTGCGCGAGCGGCACCGATGCCGTCGGCCTTGCGCGCAGCTGGATTTTATCCGGCCTGTGCGACGCGGTACTCTGCGGCGGGACGGACGAAATCAATTTAATTCCCTACGACGGTTTTACCCGACTGCTGATTGCCACCAAGGACCGCTGCCGCCCATTCGATAAAAACCGCAACGGCATTAATATCGGCGAAGGCGCGGGCGCGCTCCTTTTAATGAACGAAGAAACCGCGCGCGAATTTTCCGTCCGACCCAAAGGTTATGTGCTGGGCTACGGCAACGCGTGCGACGCCTATCACCCCACCGCGCCGGACCCGGAAGCCAAAGGCCTAAAAAAAGCCATCTCGTTTGCGTTAAAAGACGCGGGGCTCTCCGCGCAAGACCTGGCCTTCGTCAACGCGCACGGCACCGCCAGCCAGGCCAACGACGCGGCGGAAGCGGCGGCATTTAATTCCCTTTTAAAAAATGTTCCCGTATGGGGCTCTAAAGGCGTTACGGGGCATACCCTGGGTGCGGCGGGCGCTGTGGAAGCTGTACTGACTTTAACCGCCCTAAACAATAAAATCATTCCCCCCACGTTCGGCTTTCAGGAAGCGGACGAAAACGTCGGTTTTGCGCCCGTTCAAACAAAAACACCGCTTACCAAACGGGCGGCCCTGTCCGACTCGCTCGCCTTCGGCGGCTGTAACGCGGCTTTAGTATTGGGAGCGGAGGATTATGATGGCTGATTTTTTTATTAACGGTTTTTCCGCCTTAACGGGCGACGCGGACGCCGCCTCTTTCGCGCCGTACTTCGAAGCGCGCCGCCTGCGCCGCATGGAAACTATCGCCAAAAATGCGCTTTTATGCTCGTGCCGGGCCTTTGAACAGGCCGGAATTGACATTCACGCCCCCAAAGACACGGGCTTAAGCGTAGCCGCCGGGGCGGGTTCCTTAGAAAGCACGTGCAAGTTTATGGACAGCATTATCGACGACGGGGACGAACTCTCCTCCCCCACCGCGTTCGCGGGCTCCGTACACAATTCGACGGGGCTTACGTTATCCGTATTTTTGCACTTAAACGGCCCGTGCGTTACGACGGGGCAATTCGATTTTTCGTTTGCCGGAGCGCTGCTCACCGCGCGCGAATTTTTAAAGCGCGGCCTGTGCCGGGAAGCCCTCGTGGCCGTGGCCGAAGATATAAATCCTTCCGCCGCCTTACTGGCCCCTAAAAACCCGGAACTTTTCGCACCCGTTCTGCGCGGCCCGCAAGGCCCGTTTACCCGCGCGGCGGCCGCGTTCGTCATTTCCGCCGAACCGACGGAAAAAACGCAGTTTGCCGTAACCGATTTTCATTTTTCCCGCACGGACGCGCCTGCCGCGCCGTGTTCCTTATTCCCCTCCGCCGCCGCGTGCGCCCTGGAAACGGCCGCCCGGCTCCAAACGGGCAAACCGTTTGTCCTGCGCGACGTATTCGGCGGAGCGGAACTCAAGCTGGAGGCTGAACCGTATGTTAACTAGAAACGACATCAAACGCATGCTCGGAGATTTGCTCCGCACCGAACTCGCCCGCCATAAAGTGGACGCGCTGGCCGTTTTTGAAGCGGACGGGCTCGACGATATTTTCACCCGTATGCCGCAGGACTTACTGCAAAACGTTTTTGCAAAAGCCGCCGACGTATTCGGCTATGAATGCCGCGCGTTCTCCGGCCTGGAACTGATGACGGACTACGCGTTCGCTTCGTACATAAAAACGGGCGGCGTTACGTTTTTAACTTCCGGCAGTACGGGCACGCCCAAAAAATGCTTCCATTCAAACGACATGATCCGCCAGGAAGCGTACGGCGTAAAATTTTTATTCCCCAAAGTAAAACGCATTGTTTCCCTCGTGCCGGCGAGCCATTTGTACGGATTTACTTTTACAGTGGCCCTGCCGCACGCGTTAAACGTGCCCGTCGTTACGCTGGCGGCGTTACCCACCCAGCCGTGGGAAAAATTACTGCAGGAAGGCGATTTGGTGGTGGGATTTCCGCTGTTTTGGAACTATTGGCTCCGCTGCGGCAATCAATTTCCGCAAGGAGTGTTTGCCCTGTCTTCCACCGCGCCGTGCAAAGACGAGATCATCCAAGGGTTGCTGGACGCGGGAACCGCCGGATTTACCGAAATCTACGGCGCCAGCGAAACGGGCGCCATCGCCCACCGCCACGGCCCGGCCGAAGCGTTTGAACTCTTCCCGTTTTGGGAAACGGCCGGAACGACAAGCCCCCTTCAAATCCGGCGGGCGGGTTCCGACGTATGGC
>JAUNWB010000094.1 GCA_030540535.1 Elusimicrobiales bacterium | reverse complement strand
GCTTTTTGATTAATATTTAACTCGTCCCATTTTAACGGGACACTAATGAATCATATTGTATATCAATATTACTTAAATCTATACAATCACGCAAACTTGTATTTTAGTAAATATTCCGTTTTATAGAGATTTAAGTATCTAACATTTTAATAATTCGTTATACATTTAGTTGTTGTTGTGGTGGTAGTTCCTCCTTTACCTGTAGCTACACACTTAACATAATATGTGGTGCCGGCTTTCAATCCAGAGATATTTCCAATAATCAGAGCACTGCTTACTGTAGCAGTTACACTTTTTGTTGGATTCGATGTTGTACCATAATAAATTTTTGCAGATGTAACCCTTGCTTCATCATTGTTGTAAATCTTATACTCTACTTTTAACCTAGTCTTTGTCGCAGTAAAATTATGGAAGCCAACACTTGGCTTTTCATAGCTTGTGGATGAATTTCCTGTATTATTGTTGTCATCATTATCTGACTCAAAATTATGCGCTGGTTCTGTTACCCTACTCAGAGTTCTTATGTAATATGTATCACCATCTGAAATTTTTATCTGTAACACATATTCTGATATATTTATTATTTCTCCACAATAATAAAAAGCTGTCCCATTAATGTACCCTTGACCGATGGTCCAATAGCAAACACTTGTATATTCAAGACTCTTATTATCAAGATACAAATCATAATATCCCTTTTCATTATTGTTTTTAGAGAATGTCACGTAAATTGGATTATCTGAAAATTCGGTTAAAGATATTTGTTTGTTATCATATGTATATTCAATACTACTTTCTAATTTCCAACTTGTTCCAGCCAATATATTTATATAATCTTCATCAGAATAACCTTTTTCTTCGTCATCACTACATGAACTTAAACAAACAGACAACAATGTAACAATGAACATTATTGAGAATATTTTAAACTTTTCCATTTTATGTTTTATATAATTTACCAACATTTATTTCATTATCGCAATATTATTAATAGACTATACATAATATAATTACCGTTTAATTATACAATATGTAACATCCGTATTTACAGTATACTTTGAATTACTACATTTGAAATAATAATAAATACATGTTCCTCCAGACAAGCCTGTATAAGATTTACTAAACGTTGTACTCTTCTTTGCTGTATCATACAGTTTCATTGAACCGCTCTTTGTCAATGCTGACACTTTTGGAGTTGTTGCCTGTTTCTTTGTATAAGAACCCCAATATACTGTACACGTCATATTATCATATGTGTCACCACCATTTGAGAATCTTGCTTTGAAATTAAGGTCATCATACGTAGTGGTCGTAATGTTTTTAGCCAATTCTGGCTTAGTTAAGCTACTGCTTGATGAACTCTGATATGATGACATGCTGTCATATTCATCATCATCCTTGCTACAACTTGTGAATGAAACACCTACAGCGAACAATAACATCAATGCCCTTACAGATAACTTTTCAAAATAAATATTCTTCATATGTTTCACACTGTTCCGTGTCGTGCGCAACTTCTATTAATTATTATACTATAGCCATTAATGCATAGTATTAATAAAAGTAACCTTCATTGGAGGAAAAACATATTAAAGTCAATAGGGGTATCAGAGACAAAAGATATCTTTGTTGGTTCATTCAGGATGATTGTGCCCTGTTCTATACGAAGCTACAGTTTTTTATTCTCAACAGATGAAATTTTTACCCACAGACTTTTCTGTCATATAGTAATACCATGACCGATTTTGGTTTAATATAAGTAACCGTAAAATGATAAATAATTACATGTTTTATTCAAAAGAAACGGGAAGTGGTAATGCTTCCCGTCAATGCGATATTAATCTGACATAATATCAAAGTATGATAAATTTCTTGGGCTTTTCTTGAATTATCGTCAATGTAACATATTCACCTCGACATTCTATCTTTAAGACACACGAACGTTCTTCTTTTGTTGAATTCTTTTTCGCCTCAATAACAATCTCGTCATTATCATTTTTCGAACAGTTCACCCATGAAGGTATATCTTTAATATTCCAATCTGGGTAGTTACATGTAACTTTTGCTTTTTTAAATTCCCCTTTTGCTTTGAACTTCAGATAATTACAGCCAAGAAATATCTCTACGCCTTTTTCTTCTACAGTCACTGCGACTACTGAATCAATAGGGGTTACTTCTGTTTCTTCAGTATGAACTACTTTTTTATCAATCTTTTTCTGTCTCTGCTTTGTGATTTGAGCAATAATATTTCTGCATGCAACAATCTGCTGATCACAAAGATTTTTTTTAGCCTGAGAGTCATAGCAAACTTTTGCTTTTCCAAAATATGTTATTGCTTTCTTTTGTGATTGGATTGTCATTGTTTGTTGTAGTTTTACTCCATTTGAGAACAATTTATCACAAGCACTTTGAGCATTTAATGTTTGTGACATCAAATATAGTATGATTGTCAACAATAGTTTTACAGGTAGTCTACGCATTGTTTATTATTTTTTTTATGTTATTATATAGAATCATTTGTATTGTTGATTTCTTTTTTAAGTTTCTCTATATCAACAACAGAACTTATATTGGCTGCACGTTCTTTAAATTCGTTGTAAATCTCTTTATCGTCTGCAAATACTTTTGCTTTCTCTTGAATAGAAATATATGCATCATAAAGTTTTAATTCAACATTATGCATTTTATTCTTAATGCCATCTTCATTTGGAATTTTTATGCCATTTTGTAAATTATAGCCGCTACTAATGGCATTGTCGTAATTATTGTAAGCCTCAATAAAAGCTGTCTCATACCCCTCGTCATGAATTAAACCGACTGCATACAAACTATCTCCTGCAGCAACAAGTTTTTTTATTTCTGTCAATATGGAATCGTTTTGGGCTTTTATTGTCTCAGCTTGCTCTTGTTCTTTAGCTATAGCTGTAGTCTTATTGTTCCAAGCATTAAAGCCTATAAATATAGCTAAAATACATGTTACTATTACCAAAATAGAAGTGATAAAAAGCCTTTTATGCTTTTGCCAGACATTTTGTTCATCTGTAAATATGATATTTTTCCCCTCAAGTCCTGTTGTAGCATACTTTTCAAGTTGATCTGCTGCAGGACGTTCCCATGGCTTGTCGCTCAGACATTTTGTGACTACTTTTTTCAATTGTTGAGAGTAATTGCCTTTTAACTCAGGAATTTCTGCTCCTTTTTTTTGAATTAAACCTCCGTCATCACCAAATGGTGTATTACCAGTTAGCATTTCAAAAACAGTAGCACCTAATGAATAAATGTCATTTGCCATTATTGGAGTATTGTCTTTACCAAAACGCTCTGGTGCCATGTAGGAGACAGTTCCTGCAGAGCTGAAAGCAAGACTCAGGCTTTTGCGCAATGTAGTCCTTAAACGTGTACTTATTCCAAAATCTGCAAGCATGAAATTACCGTTGTTAGATAACATAATATTGCCTGGCTTTACGTCTTGATGTATTACAGGAGGATTCATTGCATGTAGCCATGCTAATCCGCCAGAAATGTCTCTCATAAGTCGCCAAGCTTCTTTTTCTGTGAAGCCGCCAATCATTTTCATAATGCTACCACGTTCGCAATACGGCAAAACCAAATATGGTTTATGGTCGAATGTATCATAAAACAAAGGCTTTAGCAAGTTTTTATGATTTACGTTAACCACCAATGAAAATTCTCTTGCAAAAATGTTCAAACCTTCGTCATCTAAGCCTGTAGCTGGGGCGTATATCTTCAATGCTACTTCAATGTCCGTCTTCGTATCTTTTGCTTTCCAGACTTCAGAGAAATTGCCTCGTCCCAATAAACTGTCCAGAAGATATCTGCCATGGAATAAACTGTTCTTTTCCATTTTTTTATTTTCTTTCTAAATCTTTTAGTAATGAATCAGCCTGAATCTTATACTCCCCTTGTATATTAGAGAATATTTTCAGCAACTCAATGGCTTCTTCTTTTCTCCCTATTTTAAGTAATGCACATATTTTAAGCCAATGTAACTCATAAGCATCTTTTATTAAAGAATCCCTTTCTTGAGTGTATAGGTTATTGCTCATATAAGTTTTATTGTTAGCCATACTATTCAAAGGTGGCAAAACGTTAGATTCTTCAAGCAAAGCGATATCATTCAATGCTTCCTCGTCTTTACCGTTTTTTATTGATTCCCTTACTTTTCTCATGGTCTGTTCATTCTTGACAATAGCTTTGTCTAATTCTTGTCTTGAAATAGTATTTTCCACTTTTGCTATTGTATTGTTCTGGTCTGCAACGAAATCTGTTGGTTTCCAGAATAAAATACCGACAATAAGCATTGCTGCAATCGATATACATGATGCTAAACCAATGGAACGAAACTGCTTCTTCTTTTCCCATTCCGAAGTTTGATGAAGTTTCCTTTGTCTGTCTGCAAGTCTCCGTTTAATCTTATATGTTAATTCTATCTCTTTTAACAATTTTGGATTATTCAAAGCTTCTTGCTCAAACTTCAGACTTTCCTGCGGTGACATCTCTTTACGCAGATATCTGTCTATGAGTTCTAAATATTTTTCATCCATATCATTAGTATTTTAAGTTATACTTCTTGTAGGCATCTTTCACTCTTGTTTTAAGTGATTCCATGCATTTGTATTTACCGGTTTTAAGTCCATTCTTGCTTATATTCTTTTCTCCACGTGCCACTAAGATTTCATCAAGGGACATTCCCTTGTAGTAGAACATTGTCAGGATATCTTTACAACGTGGAGGTAAATCAAATACACAGTCTGCAACAATCTGCTCTTTCAATGTTTCTTGATTATCATCAAATCTTACAGCTCTGGAGACTTCCATCATGTGTGCGAACGACTCGAAGTCATCTTCTAATGTCAGTCTGTCTTTCCTTAGCCAGTCACGGTAGTCATTTTTCGCAATATCGATTAGAAACGATTTCAAATTACATGTCAGAACTCGAATGTTCCCTTTACGGTCAAAGCGATAAAGTTTGTCATCGTCTCCTATGAATATTCGCTTTGTTTCTATTTCTGTCCATAGCTTAACGAACGACTGTTGGAAAATATCTTCCTTGATATTGTCTTTTGAAAATACAGCACCGTATGAATGCATAAAATATTTCCTACATTCATTGTAGAATAATTCTGTTACAGTCTTTCTCCGCTGCTGTATCTGTTTAACATATTCGGAATCAGATAAACTCTTTCGTCTACCTATATTGATAATCATATTACTATTTTTACAGATTTTCTGTTGACGCCTTTATATGGATTAAGGTAAGGACTACTGTTAAAGTAACCCTTACCAGATAAATGATATTATTGAATTTATCACTATATATGGTGGCTTATTTTCATTCTAACTATCACTTGTGTTACATAATCAACATGGATTTTGCTATAGCAAGTTCATCATTATTTGATAAATCCTCTTTCCAAATTGATTTTTGGGATTGTGTAGAACTGTTACTGGTGTAGTTTTCTAAATCAAAAAAGGAAATTATACCAGTTTCTGCATTATAAATTATCATTATCTTAGACGTCTCCTGCGAATTACCATCTCTATAAGCAAACATCGTATTTTCGTCATTGTTTTGATAATAATTATATTTAGAAGAAAGTATTGTATGTATATCACTTGAAGCTATACCATCATTTATAACCATTCTAAAAGCTGTTATCTTCTCTGTATTCTCATCCACATTGAACGCAAGCATATTAACATAATAATTAGATATTGTATAATATGGTGAAAATAGAAGGGAAAGTTCTGTGTATGAATTAGATATCTCATCTAATGTCATACCAAATGTGCCTGTATAATCTGGTAGAAGAAAATAAGAGAAAATTTGAGGATCCATTATTACTAAACAATTTGCTTCCTGACTTCGTCATCGTGTCACCCAAAAGTCTTCGTCAAAGAGTTTAGCTATT
>JAUNWB010000093.1 GCA_030540535.1 Elusimicrobiales bacterium | reverse complement strand
ATAAGCAACGAAACGCAAAGAATTTTTCTTTGCGTTTCGTGCGTCTTACGAAAGTTAACATCAGCCTTTAATAAAGCGGAATGTTGTACTCTTTGGCCAAGTGATTATACCGATCAATCACTTTTCGGACAAACCGCCGCTTTTCAATATAACTGCCCGGAAAAAACCCGCTCTTAAAACCGGCAATTACAATGTTTTTTAACTCTTTGGGCGAAAGTTTGATGTTTTTAACCAAGAGTTCCATTTCCTTCGTAACGGTGGTGTTGGAAACCAGGCGGTTATCCGTATTAATGCTGACGGGCAAACCGCGGCGTATCATTTCCTTAATGGGATGGTCTTTAACGGACTTAATTTCCGGCAGCGTCTGCAAATTGCTTGTCAGACAAACCTCAATACCAATGCGTTCGCTGGCAATATAATTGGCCAAAGACTCCACATACCCCTGCTTGTCTTTCACCTTTTTATCTTTAATCATATCCGCCGCAAACAGGTGCGTGCCATGGCCGATGCGGTTGGCGTAACAATCGGTAATGGCCTGGAAAATGGATTCCGGTCCGTATGCTTCGCCGGAGTGAACGGTCTTGCGGATAAAATGTTTATGCACGTAGCGGTACGCGTCCAGATGGTCGGCGGCGGGATAGCCGGCCTCTTCGCCGGCAAGGTCGAACCCCACGACGGGCAGTTTTTCTTCTTTGGCCAGTTTTACCACCATGCGCGCCAGTTCCAGCGAACCGATACCGAAAATCTCGCTCTTGTCCGACTGGGAAAGCGCATTAATCAGCGTCGCGTAATAGGGCGACATAAATTGGTTGAAATTGCGCATCGCACACGCGATAATGCCAAAGTAAAACTCCAAATCTTCCCCGTTTTTAACGGCGGCGGACGCGTTGTGTTCTTTCTGCACGCGCGTCAGCCCGCGCACCACGGCGCGGACGGCTTCCTGCGCGGAGAGTTTTTCGTTGGCGTGAAGCTGGGGCGCAAAACGGACCTCCAAATAGCGCACGCCTTCGGCGATGGCGTCCTGCCCCAGTTCATACGCCACGCGTTCGATATTTTCCGCGTTTTGCATGACGGCCCCAGTATAACCGAACCCTTTTAAATACTCCACCAACGAGGCGTATTTATCTTTAAATACCTTTTGGCGCAGGCCTTTTTCGGTCTACGCGGGAAGTTCCACGCCTTCTTTTTTAGCCAGTTCAATCAAAGTGGAAAGCCGCAGGGAGCCGTCCAGATGGACGTGCAAATCGGCTTTCGGGATACGGCGTAAAAATTCGGCGGGGATCTTCATAATTTATTTTTTCTCCACTTGTTGGCCCTGCGGCGTATCTTTTACCAGATAACCGGCCCGGGCGATTTCATCGCGCAGTTCGTCGGATTTTTTCCATTCTTTGGCTTTGCGCGCGGCGGCCCGGGCGTCCAAAAGGGCCTGCACGTGCGCCGGGATGTCGGCCTTGGGGGCCGCTTCTTCCTTAAACAAATCAAGCGCCAAAATGCTGTCCGCAAACGTTAAAAAGTCCACCTTTTCGGCGGCGGAAAGTTCCGTACTGCGCACAGCTTCCCACACCAGGGCCAGCGCTTTGGGGGCGTTTAAATCGTCCTCCATGGCGACGGTGAATTTTTCTTTCCACGCTTTGCTTTTTTCCGTTTCCTGCGCGGCGGCGGCCTGTTTGGCCTGCACGGCTAAAGCGCGCAGATTTTTAAGGCTTTTGGCTGCAGAGTCCATGCTTTCGTACGAAAATTCGAGCTGCGTGCGGTAATGAGCGCTGAGGCACAGGTAGCGGTACGCCAGCGGGTCGTACCCTTTTTCTTTCAGCACGTCCACGGTTACAAACGTACCGCCGGATTTGGACATTTTGCCCGAGCGCAAAATCAAAAATTCGCCGTGTACCCAATAGTTAACGTATTTCTGCCCGGTGGCGGCTTCGCTCTGGGCGATTTCGTTGGTGTGGTGAATGGTGACGTGGTCAATGCCGCCGCAGTGGATGTCGAGCGTATGGCCCAGGTATTTCATCGCCATCGCGGAACATTCAATGTGCCAGCCGGGGAAACCGACGCCCCACGGGCTGTCCCATTCCATTTGGCGTTTTTTGTCTTTGGGCGAAAATTTCCACAGGGCAAAATCGGTCGGGTTGCGTTTTTCGTCGCTCATTTCCACGCGCGCGCCGCCCTGCAAACCGCTGATGCGGGCATGGCCGACGAGGGCGTCGTAACGGTCGAACTTGGACGTATCGTAATAAATTCCGTCGGAAGTGCGGTACGTATAGCCTTTGTCTTCCAGCGTTTTAACGAGCGCAATCATTTCTTTAATATGCTGCGTCGCGCGGCTGACGATCGTCGGGCGCGTGCAGTGCAGGGCGTCGTAATCGGCCCAAAATTTTTCTTCGTAGAATTTGGCAATGTCCCACGCGCTTTTGCCTTCGCGCGCCGCGCCGAGTTCCATTTTGTCTTCGCCGTCGTCGGCGTCGGACACCAAATGCCCTACGTCGGTCACGTTCATCACGTGCGTCAGCGGATAACGCAGGCGGATGGTGCGGGCAAGCAAATCTTCAAAAATATACGTACGCAAATTGCCGATGTGCGCGAAATTGTACACGGTCGGACCGCAGCAGTACATGGTTACGTTCTGCGGGTTTTGCGGGGTAAATTCGTCTTTATGACGGGTGGCGGTATTATGCAAATACATATCAGTTGGCCTCTTTGCTCAGTTCCAGGTATTGGACGCGGATTTCGTTAAAAAACAGCGTGCAGGTGGCTTGCCCCACGTCGTTGGCGGAGCGTTCGCTGAGTTTGCAGCTTACTTCCACGTCCGACATCGGATTAACGGCCCCTACGCCGCTCATAGCATACGTAAACCCGGTGGGGCGGTACTTGCGCAAGGCTTTGGCGTAGCCCGTTTCCAACGCTTTTTGGAAAATGCTCATTTCCTTGCGGGCCGCGCTGGGACCCAGTTTAAACTTGCGCGTGGCGACGGTAACCACTACGTCGCCGTAGTTGCCGTACGTGCCCGAAAAATTTTCGGACGTAAAATCTTCATCTTCTCCCAGCTGGGCTTCCCCTTCGGTTTGTTCATCCGGCGTTTGGCCTTCCAAAACGGAGGGTTCCGTAGGTATGGGGGACGAAAATTCGTAATACGCTTCGTTTCCGCGGTAGCGGGAATAATCAATACCCTGCGTCACGCGTTTGCGGGAACGGTAGTCCGTGCTGCTGCAGGCGCACACCAACGCGGCTAAAAATAAACAGATAAAAAGACGAATCTTCATAAACACTCCTATTGCGTAATTTTGACGGTCGCCACGGCGTGGCACATGGCCGCTTCCCCGCGGCCGATTTCGCCCACATGCTCGTGGCTTTTCGATTTAAAGCTGACGCTTTCCAAAGGCATTTCAAACACTTCCGAAAGCGATTTGCGAACCGCGTCGTAATGCGGTTTGATTTTGGGTTCCTGGGTGATGACCGTCGCGTCAATATGCACGATTTCGGCCTTGTGCGCGCGCACGATTTCCAATACTTTTTTGGCAATCGTCACGCTGGAAATACCCTTGATGGACTCGTCCGTCGGCGGGAATAAAATACCAATTTCCCCCGCGCACAGCGCGCCCAAAACAGCGTCGCACAGCGCATGGAGAACAAGGTCCCCGTCGCTGTGGCCCAAAAATCCTTTTGTATGCGGAATTTCGGTTCCGCCCAAATAAAGTTTCCGCCCCGGTGCCAAACGGTGCAAATCAAACCCGAAACCCGTGCGGTATTGTACGTTTTCGCTCACTAAAGCCTCCGCGAACACTAAATCTTCCGGCGTGGTGATTTTGTTGTTTTTGTAGTCGGACGGCACCACGCGCACTTTTACGCCCGTTTTTTCAACCAGCTGGGATTCGTCGGTAGCGTCTTTTTCCGCCCCGAATTTGGCCAGCGCCTCCGCCAGCACTTCCCGGCGGTAACACTGCGGCGTTTGCGCCGCCCATAAAACGGAACGGTCCAGCGTTTTTTCCACTGCGCCGTCTTTGCAAATTTTTACCGTGTCTTTCACCGGGACGGCCAGCACCGCCGCGCCGTGTTCGGCCGCTTCGGCCAGGCACGCTTCAATATGCTGCGGGTTTACAAGCGGTCTTGCGCCGTCATGCACGGCTACGGTCTTAGCGGACGGGTCCGTCAGCGCAAAACCGTTTTTAACCGATTCCAGCCGCGTGGAACCCGGGGCGGCATAAATTAAATCCGAAAAATACGCGTTTAAAACGGAGCGGTTTTCTTCCGGCGTAACCACCACAATTTGGCGCACGGACGGAGCTTTTTTGAACGCTTCCACCGTACGAACAAGAACGGGCTTCCCGCCCAAGGGCAACAGTTGTTTGGGGCGGCCCATACGCGTGCCGCTTCCTCCCGCAACAATTACCGCTGACGAAAAACCCGTCGTTTCTTTCATAAAAAGTTTATTTAATCTTGGCAAAAATCATCCGGCCCGACGAAGTTTGCAAAATGGAATACACGGACACTTCCGCCCGTTTGCCGATGTGTTTGCGGCCGTCTTCCACCACCACCATGGTACCGTCGTCCAAATAACCGATGCCCTGCTCTTTTTCTTTGCCGTCTTTCATGATGAAAAGCGACATGCTTTCCCCGGGCAGCACCACGGGTTTTAAAGCCGTAGCCAAATCGGCCACGTTTAAGGCCACCACATTATGCAAGGCGGCGGCTTTACTCACGTTAAAATCAAGCGTTACCACTTCCGCGTCCAGGCTTTTGGCCAGTTTTACCACGCGTTCTTCCATCGTGTCCGCCTTGGGCGTTTTATTGGTTACGCGCACGGCCACTTCGGTTATTTCCTGCAGACGGGAAGCCACATCCAGCCCGCGGCGGCCTTTGGCGCGTTCCAACGGGTCCTTGGATTCGCTCATTTTATTAAGCGCTTCCAACACAAATACCGGCAAAACGATAATGCCGGAAAGAAAGTTAATTTCGCACAAATCCACGATGCGTCCGTCCATCAGCGCGGTAACGTCGGCCACTTTCAAATGGCTGCCCGTATAAGACAAGCCTTCCAAATCGCGCGATTTGAACAAGCTCGCCAGTACGCCGAACACAATCAAACCGATTTGAATTTTATGCGCGTGCAGCTGCCAAAAGGCCATCATGTCGCGCGTAGCCAAGTGGTCCATGCCGTAGTCGAACAGAACAAACAGCAGGTACCCCAAGAGTACGCCGGAACACGCGATCATCAGTTTCACCAGGCGCAGGCGTTTGAACAACACTTCGCCCGCCACCAACAGCGCGCCGCAAAGCAGCCCGCCCAAAACGGTCATCCAATCTTGTCTGATATACGTATAGGTAAGAAAAGGAAACGCCACCAACGTGGAAATGCGGAAAATCCAAATAGGCATATGCCCTCCAAAATTACGGGGAAAACATCCCCAATTAAGACTAGTTATATTTTACCACTTTGGGCGCGATTTTGCAGGTTTTGTTACGAAGAAAAACGCCCCGGAGCTGTCCGGGGCGTTTTTTGCGGGAATCTTTCAAACGTCCGCGCTTTCGGCGCGGGGTAAATTTAACGCAGTTTCAGCGTCAAATCGCTCAAATCCGTCAGTTCAACAAGCGCCATTTTGGAAAGTTTTTCTTTCTCCGGCTTGGTAACCGGGGCGGAATACGCTTTTTTAAAGCCGAGCCGCTGGGCTTCTTCCAGCCGGCGGTCGATAAGCGGTACTTTGGCGGCCTGCCCCAAAATGCCCACCTCGGCCATAAACACGCTGTCGGGCGCGAGCGGGATTTCTTTGCACGAGCTGATAACCGCCGCGCAGACAGCCAAATCCAAGGCGGGGTCTTTTAGTTTCACGCCGCCGGCCAGGCTGACGAAAATATCTTTATTGTCCAAAGGAAGCCCGGTATGTTTTTCAAGCGCGGCAAACAGCATTAAACAGCGGTTCAAATCCACCCCCGTGGCCACGCGGCGCGGGAACGGA
>JAUNWB010000092.1:318-5958 GCA_030540535.1 Elusimicrobiales bacterium | reverse complement strand
GCCTTGTCTGTGTGGCTGGCAAGCACAAACGCACGGAGCATTATAAGGGGTTGGCGCGGCTTAGAATTTAACAAATTGTTGGCTCTTAAAAGACACAAGGAACGGAAAATTCCTTTCCGTTCCTTGTGCGCAAATCGCAAGTTAACACCAGTTTTTCATCACTTCTTGTAGGCCATACAGCAGTTGCCTAACATACACACCCCACACCCGTCTTTCTCTTTCGGCTCTTTCAGCATCGAAAGCAATTTGCGGGCGAAGTCCGTCAGTGTCGGGTCGCGCGCGCCAAGCACCAGCACAATATCACCGGGTTGGGCGGCGGCAGCCATTTGCGCGAGTAATTTTTCGCGGCATTCATCATACGTCACGTTTACACCGCGCTCTTTTAAACCGTCATACACCGCACGGCAGGAAACGCCCTGCGGAATCGTCCCGCCCGGGTAGTACACTTCCGTCAGCCATAGATGATCCTCGGGGCCGATGTGTTTGGCAAAACTGTCTACAAATTCCTGCGTCAGCAGTTTGATGGACGCAAACGCGTGCGGCTGATAAAATGCCAGTACGCGTTTGCCGCGCAGGTGAGCGGCGGCAATCGTCGCACCCAGTTTGTGCGGGTTGTGGGCGAAATCATCCACCACTTCAATTTTGTTATAGCTGCCCACGCTCGCGAAGCGGCGCGCGATACCCTGGAATTTATTAAGCGCCTTGGCGCATGTTTCCAAATCTACACCCAGTTGCAGGGCGGCGGCCACGGCGGCGGTGGCGTTGGCTACGTTGTGCAGGCCGGGTACCTGCAGGCGGAAAGGCTGGCCCTGGATGGTAAAGTCCGACCCGAAGCCATCCGTCTTAATTTCCTGCGGGTGAACGTCGCCGAAAGACAAACCGAACGTGTTGGCCTGCGGCGCGAGAACGCGCAGGTTTTCTTCTTCCGCGTTGATAACGGCAATTTTGCAGTGCGAAATAAATTCTTTAAAAAATCCCTGCAGAACGTTAATTTCCTTATGGTCTTTCTGCAAGTTGAGGCACAGCCCCAAATGCGGGTGATATTTAACGATAGAACCGTCGCTTTCGTCGGCTTCGATTACCAAAATGTCCGACTCGCCTTTGTACACGTTGCCGAAAACGCCTTGTTCTTTCTGCAGCGATAAAATAGCCGCACCCGTAATAACAGACGGACTCAACCCCGCAAACGCCAAAATATCGTACACCATGGCGGTGGTGGTGCTTTTGCCGCTGGTGCCGGAAACGGCGATTGTCCGATGCTCGGCCACATGTTTGGCGAGAAGCTCCGAGCGGTGCATGGTGGGAATCCCGAGAGCTTTGGCTTTAACGAGTTCCGGGTTGTCCTCTTCAATGGCCGAAGACAATACCACCAGCTGCGTATGATGGTCAATGCCGCTGCCGTCCTGCGGGAACAGTTTGATATTTAATTTTTTTAAATAATCCCATAAGGCCATATCCGTATAGCCTTTGCTGATTAAGCGGTCGGAGCCGGTTACTTCGTCGCCTCCCATAGCGTGCAGCTGCGCAAGCGCGCTCATGCCCACGCCGCCGATACCGATAAAATGGATTTTCATTTTTTCTTTTCCTTGAGTTTAAATTTTGCGTAGTCCGACATGGTGTAAAAACCGCCTGCGCGCTTCATCAGCCATACGGCAATTTCCAAAGCCGACGCCGCGAACAAATCGCGGTTTACGGCTTTATGCACAAGGGTTATTTCATCAAAAGGGGAATCAAACGCGGCGATATGCGTACCCACCGTTTCGCCCAAGCGTTCGTAGGTTACCTGCGCGTAAGGGATATTGACCACATCCGCCAATTTTTTGGCGGTGCCGCTGGGCGCGTCTTTTTTATGCACGTGGTGAATTTCGTGCAGGTTAATGTTGTAGCCGGCGTACATTTTGGCCGCCTGGCGCACCAGTTCCGTAAAAAAGTAGACGCTTAAACTGACGTTGGGCGCAAAAAACGCCGGGATTTTTTCTTCCTGCTGAAGCTGGAATAAAAACGTTTCCGGCAGATTGGTGGTGCCCGTTAAAAAAGGTTTATGTTTGTGTTTGGCGGCGGCAAAGGCTTCCTGTGCGCCCTGGGGGGAGGAGAAATCGATAACCACATCGAAATCCTCCGGGAACGGGGTGCCGCTTTCGTGCGCCACGGCCTGCAAACCCAGCTCCGGCCGTTCTTTAATCAGCCGGATAAGCGCGCGGCCCATTTTGCCGTCTGCACCGTTTATCAAGGCTTTTTTCATACGTATTTCTCCAACAGCAGTTCTACAATCTGCCGCCCGTTCATCGCCGCACCTTTGAGCAAATTGTCAAACGTAACAAAGTAGTGGATGATTTTGGGGTCTTCCACGTCTTTACGCAGGCGGCAGATAAAAGTGGTTTCTTTGCCGGAAACTTCTTTGGGCGTTACCACACTATCACTATACGTTAAATTAGGGAACGAACGCCACAATTTTTTTACCTGTTCCAAATCAAATTCTTCTTTGGCTTTGAGCGTTACGCCCAGGGAATGGGAATTTTCCACCCCCACGCGCACCGTGTGGCAATAAACCTTAATGTCCGGCAGCTCCATAATTTTGCGCGTTTCGTACAAGCCTTTTAACTCTTCGCTCGTGTGGCCGTTGTCCAAGATAGAACCAATCAGCGGTACGCAATTTTTTTCATACAAAGAACCGGGCGTATGGAAATCGTCCAGCAGTTTTTTTCCGCCGCCGCTGATGGCCTGATACGAGCAAAAAAACGCTTCCGTAAAATGGTAAAAGGGTTTGAGCGGGGCCAGGCTCATTACGAGGCCCGTGGTGGTGCAGTTGGGACTCGCGATTAAGGGCGTGTCCTTGGCAATCGAGTGCGGATTAATTTCCGGGATGACGAGCGGCACGCCTTCGGTCATGCGGAACTCGGAGGACATATCCACCGTAAATTTTACACGGTCCTTAATCTGCGGAGCCAGCTGGCGGCTGACGGGATTATCCGTACACAACACCGCAATATCCAGCGGGGTGATTTCGTCGTTGCGGCCAAAAGTTTTAATTTCAAACGGCGTTTGAATTTTTTTAAGTTCGGCGAGCATATTCTGCCCCACCATGCCGTTAATGCCAATGATGCCAACCGTTTTCATAATGCGGCCCCCGGAATGAATAAATTTTTATCCGCGCCGGACAAAAGCGCATCGATTTTGGCTTTGTTCTGCGCCGATATTTCCCCCAACGGCAGACGCACCGTTTCCCCGCCAAAACCGATTTTGGAAAGCAGGTATTTTACGCACGTCGGGTTCGTTTCCAAATAACACGCTTTGATAAACGGGTATACCTGGGCGAACACGGCAAACGCTTCTTTCGTTTTACCCTGCGCAAATAAATCGTAAATTTTCACGAACGCGGGAGCGAACACGTTGGCCGCCGCGCTGATAATGCCGGAAGCGTTTAACGCCAGGTATTCCGGGAACAAATCGTCGTTGCCGCACAGGTAGCTTAAACGGTCGGCGTATTGGACGGCGGTGTCGGTGACGTGCGCCATGTCGTAATCGGATTCTTTAATCCCCGCAATTTGCGGTACGGCTTCCAACAAGTCCGCCAATACGGCGCCGGAAATTTTAAGCCCGGTGCGGCCCGGAATGTGATACATAATCACAGGCGTACCCAAAGCGGCAGCCTGTTTAAAATGTTCAATCAGCCCCGCGGGATTGGGTTTGTTGTAATACGGGGTGACAATCAAAACGCCGTCCGGGTTAAACGGCTGCACGGAACGGATATTTTCAAGCGTGGACGCGGTGGCGTTCGTGCCCGCGCCGATAATAATTTTAACGCGTTTATTTACGCGACGGGTGCAAAAATGTAAAATTTCGGTTTTTTCCGCCGCGGACAACGCGGGCGTTTCAGCCGTGGTGCCCAGGAGTACCAGGCCGTGTACGCCGGAGGAAAGCTGTGCGTCCAGCAGGCGGCCCAGAGCGGCGTAGTCCACTGCGCCGGAAGAGGTCATAGGGGTGGCCAGTGCGGTATAAACTCCAGTAAACATAAGGCCTCCAAATAAAAGTGGGATTGCTCATATTTTACCAATTTAAATTGGTATAATTAAGTAACATTTTTCAGAGAGAGGAACCTTTCATGTCCGAAAACGAAAACAACACTCCCCTGCCCGCGGACACCGACACCAGCCTGCCGCGCGAAAACTGGGAGAAAAAACTGATGGAACAGGAACACACCGCCCTGTTTTCCGATGCGCAGGAAAAACCGGCCGAAGCAGCGCCCGATAAAGCGGAAGCAGAAACCGCCGACGCAAAAAAACCTCATTCCGGCCGCGGCCTGTGGGCGTTTTTACTGCTTTTGACTTTTACCGTTTCCGCCTGCTGCGGGCTGTATTTGACCGTAAAACCCGTCCCGGCGTGCGAAAACGAAAAACCCGCCGTAGAAGAACCCGGAGAACAGGAAGAATCCGCCTCCGCCAAACTGGCGGGCGCGCTGGCCAAATCCAAATCTTCCAAGCCGGGTATTGCGTGGATTAAAGTGCGCGGCGTCATCGCGCAGGACAATTCTTCCGGACCGTTCTCCCGCCCCACGGGCGCGGGTGCGATTGCCAAAAAAATCCGCGACGCGGCCGACGATAAAAACGTCAAAGCCATCGTGCTTGATATCAACTCCCCCGGCGGAACGGTCGCTTCCGTGCAAAACATCTACGGCGAACTTTTAAAAGCCAAAGAAAACGGCAAAAAAATCGTGGCGCTGTTCCGCGACGTGGCGGCCTCCGGCGGTTTTTATATTGCCATGGCGGCGGATAAAATCGTAGCCGAACCCGGCACGATTACCGGCTCCGTGGGCGTTATCATGCAAACCAGCAACGTAGAAGGCCTTTTTGACAAAATCGGCGTAAAAGTAATGCCCATCACTTCCGGCAAATACAAAGACATGGGTTCCGCCTACCGCCCCATGACGGACGCCGAAAAAGCCATTTTGCAGGATATGGTAAACGATACGTACACGCAATTTTTCGCCGCCGTAAAAGCCGGCCGCCCGGACGTTACGCCCGAAAACCTGACCGAATACACCGACGGCCGCGTATTTACCGGCCAGCGCGCGTTTAACCTGGGTTTTATCGACAAACTCGGCGGGGAAGAAGAAGCCCGTCTGCTGGCCGGGGAACTGGCCGGGCTCAAAGACCCCAAAATCATCAACCAACGCCCTTCGGACGGGCTGAGAGAGCTGATTTTCTCGTTTGGTTCCAGCATGGAAAACCAGTCTTTGGCCAAACAGCTGCAAAGCCTGGCCACGCCCAGCGTATCGTATCTGTGGGTAAATTAAGGGGCCGCCATGAACCTGCTTAAAACTTACTTTTTGTATATCAAAGACCCGCACCAAGCCGTACAAACCTTGTTTGAACGCCGCTCGTTCGCGCACGCCTGCGCGGGCTACTTTGCGGCCACGCTCGGCTGGGTGCTGTTTTTTAACATCGGCGACGGTTTATCCGTCCCCGCGCTGGTGTTCAAACTGCTGGCCGTGTTTGCGGCGGAACTGACGGCGGGATATTTTATCGCGTCTTTGTGCGGGTTATATTTGGATTTTTCCCGCATTAAAGCCTCGCCCGCACAGCTTTTTTGCCTCATCGGTTCGGCCGGTTTTATTAAAGGCCTGCTGATTGCGTTTGCGCT
>JAUNWB010000092.1:0-308 GCA_030540535.1 Elusimicrobiales bacterium | reverse complement strand
GGCCGTTCCGGCGGCAAAACTGTATTGGCTCGCGCCGCTTATGCTGTTACTAACGTTTGCGCTCCAGCTGGGTTATCTCACCCGCTCGCTGATGCGCGCATGTCATATCGGCGCGGGAAAAGCCCTCGGCGGATGGCTGTTTGGATTTGTACCCGTCTGCGCGGCGCTGGCCCTGGGCGGTGTATTTTTTATCTGGACGGTCAGCCTGCTGTTCTAACCGCTGATTCCAATCTTTGCGCCGCGGAGTTTTTACTTCGCGGCTTTTTTATTTTAGGCCCGCGGGCCTATCTGTCCCTGGGACCAAAGAC
>JAUNWB010000091.1 GCA_030540535.1 Elusimicrobiales bacterium | reverse complement strand
CGGTTGCTTTGTGCCGAGTGTTTGTCGCCCGTAAGGGCGGCAAACCACGGCTGTTATACAAAAGCTACCCTTTAGCGGCTTAGTATAACGGCCGTTTTTTTATGCTAAGCCCGGCAAAAAAGAGGATTTATTATGAAAAACGGGTTTACCCTGATTGAGTTATTAGTAGTCGTGCTGATTATCGGCATTTTGTCCGCCGTCGCCCTGCCGCAATACAACCGGGCGGTATTAAAAGCGCGCTACTCGGAAATACAAACAATTATCTCCGCCTACAAAACGGCGGCGGAGGCGTATTATATGGCCAACGGTGCTTATCCCGATTACTGGCACGATATGGATTTGGAGCCGCCCGCCGGCTGTACCGCAACGGACACGGCAGTGGGAGGCCCCCTTTATTGCGGCAAAAAATCACTCTATTTTGACTTATATGCCCAAAACGATAAAAATATAGTAGGGTTCTATCAACCTAACAATAAAACCAAAGTGGCCTATATACAATGGCTGGACGTATCCGACCAGCCGGGCCGGCGCGAATGCTGGGCCGTTACGGGGGATGAAGAAGCCCGGGCTTTTTGCCGCAGTTTAAACGGCGTTGAAGCGGGAGCTGCCTCGCACCACACCTGCAGCCTGGCGGGAGGGTGTACCCTATACGGGCTGCCTTAAAAGCCGGGCGCGCCGCTCCGCCCGATTTGGTATAATACCCATATATGGAAGAACTTATCAAACGGGCTAAAAAAATCAAAGCCATTCTGACCGACGTGGACGGCATTTTAACGGACGGAAAAGTGAACTTTTTCGTTACGCCGGAAGGGAAAATAGACGAATTTAAATCTTTTAACACGCAGGACGGCATCGCGCTTATGCTTTGCCGCGGCGCGGGTATTATTTGCGGCATTATTACGGGCCGCCGCCACCCCACCACGGTGGAACGCGCGCGCAACCTGGGCTACAAATACATCTACCAGGGCTTTTTAACCAAAACAGGCCCTTTAAAAGACATTTTAGAGCGCGAAGGCCTTACGGCCGAAGAAGTGGCGTACATCGGCGACGATATTACCGACATGCCTCTTTTAAAACGCGTCGGTTTTGCGGCCACCGTGCCCAACGCGTTGGACTGCGTCAAAGAATGTTCCCACTATGTTACCAAACGCGCGGGCGGGGACGGTGCATACCGCGAAATTATCGATTTTATCCTAAACGCCCAAGGCAAACTGGCGCCGCAAATCGAGCAGATGGACCGCTCCGAATGGAAGGCTGGCCCCAAGGCCGAAATGGAAATTATCACGTCGCAGGAAGGTATCGCTTAGTATGAAAGGAAAGTTTATCGTTTTGGAAGGGCCGGACCGCTGCGGCAAATCCACCCAGGCAAAAATGCTTGTCAACCATTTAATCGCGCTTGGAAAAGACGTGGTACTCACGCGCGAGCCCGGCGGCACGCCCACAGCCGAAAAAATCCGCCAAATCGTACTGGAACCGGGGTTGGACGTACGCCCCATGGCCGAACTGTTTTTATACGAAGCCTCCCGCGCCCAGCACACGCAGGAAAAAATCATCCCGGCTTTGGAAGCGGGCAAAATCGTCATCTGCGAACGCTACACCATGTCCACCTGCGCCTACCAGGGCTACGGCCGCGGCATTGATTTAAACATTATTGATACGCTTAACAAAATTGCCACGCTGGACATGAAACCCGATTTGACGCTTGTATTTTTAATGTCGGACAAGTATTTTACCGAACGCGGCGAATACCTGTTCTCCGACCGTTTGGAGCAGGAGGACATCGCTTTCCGCCAAAAAATGCGCCGGGGCTATCTGGAAATGATTGACAAAACGCCCAACGCCCATTTAATTGACGCGGATAAAAACATCTCCGAAATCCAAGCGCGCGTAACCCAGCTTTTAAAAGAAACCCATATTATAGACTAATGCCGTTTGCCGATATCCTGGGGCAGGAAAAAGCCTCCTCGTACTTAAAAAATCTGGTCCGGAATCAAAAAGTTCCGGGGGCTCTTTTATTTTACGGGCCGGACGGCGTGGGTAAAGCGAAATCCGCCAAAGAGTTCGCCAAAGCACTCAACTGCCAAGATCCGCAGGCCCGCCAAAACGGCGACGCGTGCGGACACTGCGCCAGCTGCCAGGCCATCGAAAAAGGCACACACCCGGACGTAACGTTTGTGGACTTTGTCTACCAGGCGCGGCTGGAAGTAAAAAAAGATTTTACCAGCAAAGGCTACGAAGAAGAACTGGAAAAAGAAATCGCCAAACAGCAGCACATCAGCGTGGACACGATTCGCGACGTAACGGCTAAATCGCAGCAGAAGTCCGTTCAGGGCGGCTGGAAAGTGCTGATTGTGGACCACGCCCAAACCATGCAGGGCGCGGCGGCGAACGCACTTTTAAAATTTATCGAAGAACCGCCGGCAAAAACGCTTTGGATTTTAATTACGGACAAACGCTCCGTCATGCTGCGCACCATTTTATCGCGCTGCCAGCCGCTTGCGTTTGCGCCGCTTTCGCCCGAAATCATCAAACAGATTTTGACTCAAACCGGAACCGAAACGGAAAATTTGGAATTATGCGCCCGTTACGCGGGCGGTTCCGTTTCCGGCGCCGTCAAAGCGGACGGCGCGCTGACGCTGCTCGCTGACGCGGGGTTCGGCCCGCACGGCTGCAGTCCGCAGGGTCCGGCCGCCGTGGCGGCGGGGCTTAGCCGCACGCTCGTCACCGCACGCAAAGAGGCGCAGGCCGCGCTGGACGTTACCATCGCCGCCTTGCACGAAGCCTGGCATAACGCGCCGGACGAACGAGTCCGCCGCGCGCTGCAAAACGCGCTCAAACGGTTTGAAAATTACAAACGCAGTATTTCGCGCAACGTATCGCCCGCCCTTGTATTGGAAACCGCCCTCATGGGCCTGGACGGGCTGAACGTACGGATTTTTTAGGAGAGTATATGAAGAATAAATTTTACGCCACCACCCCCATTTATTACGTGAACTCCGTGCCGCACATCGGCCACGCGTACACCACGATTGCGCTGGATATTTTATCCCGCTACAAACGCCAAAAAGGTTTCGACGTGCGCTTTTTGACGGGCACCGACGAACACGGCGCGAACATCGAAAAATCCGCCGCCGCCAAAGGCGTTTCCCCCAAAGCGTGGACGGACGAAGTATCCGCCAAATATAAAGAAATGTGGAAAACCCTCAACATTTCGTACGACGATTTTATCCGCACCACCGACGCCAAACACGAACACGTCGTACAGGCGATTTTCGAAAAATTGTTAAAAAGCGGTGATATTTATTTGGGTTCCTACTCCGGCAAATACTGCCTGTCCTGCGAACAGTACTACAACGAAAGCGAAATTTTAGAAGGCGGCCTCTGCCCCATACACAAAAAACCGTTGACCGAAGTACACGAGGAAACGTATTTCTTTAAACTTTCCCGCTACGAAAAACCGCTCCTAAAATACTACGAAGAACACCCCGAATTTTTAAGCCCCAAAACACGCGCCAACGAAATTATCAATTTCGTAAAAAGCGGCCTGCAGGACCTGTCCGTCACGCGTACGAAAGTAGCCTGGGGCGTACGGGTTCCCAGCAACCCGCAGCATACCATTTACGTATGGTTCGACGCGCTGATTAACTACATCACCGCCGCAGGTTTCGGCACGCTGATTTGCGACGACAAAGCCGAACACGAAGCGCAGTTAAAACAAATCCGCGCCGAAAAATTCGAAGACCTCTGGCCCGCCGATTTGCACATGGTGGGTAAAGAAATTTTCCGTTTCCACACGGTCATTTGGCCGGCGGTGCTGATGGCTTTGGGACTGCCGCTTCCCAAAAAAGTGTTTGCACACGGCTGGTGGACGGTGGAAGGGGAAAAAATGTCCAAGTCGCGGGGCAACATTGTGGATCCCGCCGAAGTGGCCGCCAAATACGGCGTGGACCCGGTCCGCGCGTTTCTGTTCCGCGAAGTGCCGTTCGGGCAGGACGGGGATTTTTCCATGGAAAGTTTTAAAAACCGCTACAATTCCGACTTGGCCAACAACATCGGCAACCTGCTTTCCCGCACGCTGAACATGGCCGCCAAAAACATCGGCGAACTGCCGGCGGACATTCAGGGCGACTATAAACTGCTCGCCAAATCGGCCGAAGTGGAAACCGCCATTGACAAAGCCTACGAAGACCTGGCCTTTGACAAAGTGCTGGAAAACATCTACGGCTTTGCGGGCGATTTAAACAAACTCGTCGACGAGAAAAAGCCCTGGGAACTGGCCAAGACAGACCCGGAAGGCGCAAAAGCCGTCCTTTTGGAGCTGGTGGCGTGCCTGCGCAAAGTGGCCCTATGGCTGGAGCCGTTTATGCCCACCGTGGCCAAAGAAATGCAGCGCCGCCTGGAACCGGGCAAGATTGAAAAATATCCGCCTTTGTTCCCCCGCCTGGAAGCGGACAAAAAATAAGTTTGCTTGAAAAAAAGCCCCGGCAAAAACCGGGGCTTTTTTATCTAAATAAATATTTTGCGGGATATCCCGCATAAAAAATTAAAAATGCATACTTTTGCACAAGCGGGTTCCAAAAGGAGTAGAGCCTGTACATGTAATTTGTCCGGGATGAGAGGAATTGTCAAACCATACCTGTACCGATACGTCCGGATTTGAGTGCGGATCGTCTTTGGAATTTGCTGAAAAAATGATGAGAATACTATTGGTTTGTAAACTTGTACCGTTCCCGGGCCCGCTAATATTATCCCAATACGCGTACGGGCAATCCAAAATAGACGGATCTCCGGCACGGATGACGCACGCGTTGGAGAAATCAACGTCCAAATCATGCAAACTGCCGGTATACTGTCCGTTGGCCATATAATACGCTTCCTGCGCGCGGCGCAAACCAGACGCCATTTGTACATAGTTGGACAAACGAGCTTTTGCCACCGCCAGTTGGTATTGCGGCAGCGCCACCGAAGCTAAAATACCTATAATTAACACGACAACTAACAACTCTATGAGCGTAAATCCGCGTTTTTGACACATAGAGAATATCCCCCCTTATACAGTTTGGCGGCTTTCCTCACCAACGTCATTCCCGAATGTGAAGCGGCACCTTGCAGGCCACCCGCTGGGTTCGGGAATCGTGTTGTTTTCTAAGGAGTAAATCCCCGACAAAAACCTTTGGGGATGACGCTATGAAAGCAAGTCGCAAAACCTTGAATTATCCCCAGTTTATCAAAAAAAAAAAACAATACAACCCCCTTTCGCTCGCCTCCGAAAGCCTCCTTGCCAAACCCAGAAAAAACACCTATACTGATAACATGAACAAACTCATTTTAACCGTATTGTTTGCCTTTGCGGCCGCCCTTCCGTGCGCCGCCGCCCCGGCGGATGATTTATTTACCGCCGTTAAAAACGGGGACCGCGCACAAGCCCATAAACTGCTGCGCAAAAACCCCAAGCTGGCCCAAAGCACGGACAAAAAAGGCCAAACGCCTTTCCTGCTGGCCGTTACCAATAAAGATTTGGACATGGCCTACCTGCTGGCGCCGTATTCCAGCCTTTCGGCCACCGCCGCCAAAGGGAACGCTTTTCATATTGCGGCGCAAAACGAAGACGAACCCATGCTTAAACTGCTGGTTAAACTGACCGGGGAACGCCGGGCCGATTTAAGCAAACTGATGCTTAACGCCCCGCGCGAACTGGAGGACGAATACTCCGTTACCAGCAGCGACGGCAACACGCCGCTCCACGTGGCGGCAAAAAAATGCAACACGCGCATTTATAACTATTTCGTTGCGCAAGGGGCCGACCCGTCCCTTGAAAACGGATACGGGCAAACGGCGCAGAAAATTTTAGCTTCCTGCCAAAAGCAAAAAGCCTGGGAGGCTGAATATAAAAAGAAACAGGCCGCCAAGAAAGCCGCAAAAAAATAAATTTGGGTTGAACACACAATAAATATCCCCCGGCGTAGCCGGGGGTTTTTCATATGCGGGCCCTGCCCTC
>JAUNWB010000090.1:2955-6049 GCA_030540535.1 Elusimicrobiales bacterium | reverse complement strand
CCGCGGTCTGTACCGAGAAACGGCGGAAAATCTGCGTACCCTTCTATCCCTGCCGACGGGTTATACCGTGCTGTTTTTTCTGGGCGGGGCCACCCCGGCCATGGACGCCGTGATTTGGAATTTAACCAAAGATTCCCTCTCCGGCTTGGCCTTTGGCGCGTTCAGCCGCCGCTGGACGCACAACATCGCCGCCCGGCTGGAAAACGGCGTGCGGCGCACAATACGCGAAGCGGGCGAAAATGAATTTTTCCCTTGCGATAAGCCGGACTATAACGCCAGCCTCATCGTATTGACGCCCAACGAAACTTCCACCGGCGTACAAATCCCAGACGAATACCTGCAGGAAACCTGGGCCAAACGCGGGAAAGACACGCTCATCGCATGGGACTGCACGTCCTGCGCCGGAGGCAGAGTACTGCCCGCCGGGCAATTTGACGTAATGCTGTTTTCGCTTCAAAAATGTTTTGGCGCGGGCGGCGGCTCCTGTGCGCTGGTGCTGAGCCCGAAAGCCGTCAGCCGCCTGGAAGAAGTGAAAAAATACCGCCCCATACCGTTTTCGCTCGATTTAAGCGAAGCCGTCCGACACGCAGCCTCCGCCCAAACGGCCAATACGCCGTGTACCACCAACATTTGGATGTGCAACGAAGCCTGCAAATGGATGCTGGCAAACGGCGGCCTGCCCGCCATGGAACGTTTATGCAGGGAACACGCGGATTATCTGCTGGCCTGGGCCGCCCAAACGGACTATATCGCGCCTTTGATAAAAGACGCGCGCTTGCGTTCTTTCACCACACTCACGCTGGAAATTACCGCCCCCGACATAAAAGACGCGGATATTTCCGCCGCCCTCATCAGCACCGGGCTGGCGAACCTGGCCGACGGGCTGAAAAAGTATTCTTCCGTAAAGCAAAACTCGCTGCGGATATCGTGCTTCCCGTTTGTGGACGTACACGGAGTGGAAGAATATAAAAAATTAACCGCGGCGGTGGATGAAATCGTCCGCCAGTTAAGAAAACGCTGATTAAAATCATTCTCCCAAAAAGCCGGCAGTACATGGCGCAGCCCCCAAACCGCCGTCGTACCGACGGGACGAAAAAAATGCCGCTTCTCCGACGGAAATTTCTATTTTTCCGCACGATCAAAAACAATTTTCCCTCTAGAAAGTTGACTTTGCGCAAATTTGATAAAATACGACAAAGGAACCCTCTATGAGCCGAAATATACTGTCACTCGATTTTTACGGAGGAGAAATCACCGCCGCCCTGGCCGCGCTGGATGAAGAAACGTCCACCCTGCGCCTGCGCCACGTACTGCGCCGCCCGACCCGCGCTTTTTCGGGCGCGTTCGTGCGCGACATGCAGGGCGCGCAGGAGGAAATTTCCGCTATATTTTCGGAAATTTCCCAGTACGTGTCCATTGATCCGTCCGTCGTCATCGGCCTGCGGGGAAATTTTCTCTCTTTTAAGCGCGCAAGCGGGTTTAATACCGTCGATTCACGCAATAAAATCATTGGGGAACGGGAAATGCAGTCCGCCATCAAAAATTCCATACCGCCCAATTTAAGCGAAACGCTGGACGTGGTGGATATCCTCCCCCAAACCTATACCATTGAGGGCAACACGGGGATTAAAAATCCCAAAGGCTTAATGGGGCTCACCCTGGAAGTGGAAACGTTCCTCTCCTGCGCCCTCGTCACCCACTTAAACAACCTATACAATGCACTTGCCGCCAGCGGATGCAGTGAATATCAAGTGTTACCCACGGGCATCGCCTTGGGCGAAACGCTGGCGCGGCCGGAAGAAAGACAAGCGGGCGTATTGGTGTTGGATATCGGGCAAAACGCCGTTTCCGCGCTGATGTATCATAAAGATGCGCTGATGGACGCATGGGAACTGCCTTTCGGACGCGACGCTATCGCCCAGGCGGTAGCGGACCTCTTACAAAACGATTTGGAAACCGCCCGCGAAGTGCTTAAAGATTACGAGCCGGGCACGGATGATATTATGGACGACGTGCTGGAAGACGCCGCCGCCAAACTGCTGCAGGACATAAAAAAAGAGCTTTTGCGCTCACTGCTTTTTTTAAGCTACCCTCCCACCCGGTTGGTATTATGCGGGGAAGCGGCAGATAAAAACTTATTGAAAACGGCTAAACAAATTTTTGGCGTGCGTAAAGCGCGTTTGGCCTCGTTTGACGATTTGATAGCGGACTGCCCGGCAGACGAACCCGTTTACTGCGGTGCGGTATCGCTTCTTATGCACACGCTGGAGCGCGAACAAAAACGGTTAGGCGTGGCCCAAACCAAAGAAACGGGGCTGTTAGACGGCCTGCTCGACAAATTGGGGCTAAGCGAACTGTTCTAATAAAACAGCGGGCGGCTTTTAAAGCGCACCGCATTTTAATAGTCGATTACGTCAAACTTTTTATCTTTAAAATAAAAATCACGGTCCGCATCCGTAATTTTCCGCAGGACGCGGCAAGGGTTTCCGACGGCAATTACGTTTGGGGGAACATCTTTTGTTACCACGCTCCCCGCGCCGATTACACTGCCATACCCAACGGTTACGCCCGGCGTAATCACTACATTGGCACCCAGCCAAACATCCCGCCCAATAGTCACAGGCGCACCGTATTCGTAACCGCTGCGGCGGGACAGCGGATGAACGGGGTGCCCCGCCGTACAAATACACACATTGGGGCCGAACAGCGTGCCCCGGCCGATTACGACGCGGGCCACATCTAAAATCACGCAGTTATAATTAATAAAAACATCGTCGGCAATTTCTATATTTTTGCCGTAATCGCACCGAAACGGAGCCAGCAACGTTACATTATTTCCGCATACACCTAAAATATCTTTAAGCAACGCACGCGCGCGCCCGATTTCATCCGGGCGGCACAGGTTATACTCGTAAATTTTCCGTTTATTTTCCAGCTGCTCCTGCGGCAGCCCGTCTTGGCCCGCGCGGTACGGAAGCCCGGCCAGCATACGTTCTTTTTGGTTCATAAAAATATCATAACATAATGTAAAAAAGAGCGGCGCCGGAAAGCGTCGCTCTTTTTTAAATCAGCGGCCGGGTGAAGCGGCGGCCTC
>JAUNWB010000090.1:964-2945 GCA_030540535.1 Elusimicrobiales bacterium | reverse complement strand
TCAGCGGCTTTTTCCGTGCGTTTGCGCAGCAGGTGCGACAAAATTTTCTTGCGCAAGCGAATGGACGCAGGCGTAATTTCGGCCAGTTCGTCCGGCGCGATGTATTCCACCGCCTGTTCCAAACTCATCTGCCGCGGCGGCGTAAGCACGTAGGATTCATCGCTCGCTTTGCTGCGCATGTTGCTTAAATGTTTGGCTTTGCAGGGGTTGACGACCAAGTCGTTGTCGCGCGAGTTCTGCCCCACAATCTGCCCGGCGTATACTTTTTCGCCCGGCCCTAAAAAGAGTTCGCCGTTGTTTTCCAGCGCGTACAGGGCGTAAGGCGTGGTTTCGCCGTCTTCTTTGGCAATCAGCACGCCGTTGTGGCGCAGGTCCGGCAGGTTCACTTTGGGATAATACCCGTGGAAACTGTGGTGCATAATGCCCGTGCCGCGGGTGTTGGTTAAAAATTCGTTTTTAAACCCGATAAGCGCGCGGGAGGGAATTAGATATTCCAAACGCAGGCGGTCTTCCCCTTCGGAAACCATGTTTTCCAGTTTGGCCGCACGCGTGCCCAGTAAGGTAAACACGGCGCCCTGGTGTTCGGATTTAATATCCAAAATCAGGTATTCCATAGGTTCCAGGATTTGACCGTTTTCTTCTTTATAAATCACTTCGGGGGAAGATACGGCCAATTCAAACCCTTCGCGGCGCATATTTTCAATCAAAATAGTCAAGTGAAGTTCGCCGCGGCCGTAGACTTTAAATTTGCCTTCGCCTTCCAGCTGTTCCACTTTTAAACCCACGTTGGTTTGGGCTTCTTTTTCCAGACGGTTTTTTAAGTGGCGGCTGGTTACGAATTTGCCTTCCTTGCCGGAGAACGGGCTGTCGTTGACCATAAAATCCATGGACATGGTCGGCGCGTCGATGGACAGCGGCGGCAGCGCGTTCAGCGCGTCCGGGCGGCAAATCGTATCGCCCACGTCTACGCCTTCCAACCCGGCGATGGACACAATGTCCCCCGCTTCGGCTTTTTCCACTTCTACTTTTCCAAGGCCCAAAAAGCGCTCGATTTTGGCGGCTTTGGCCTGGGTGACGGAACCGTCGTGGTGCATTAACGCCACGGTCTGGCCCTTTTGGATATTGCCCGCCAAAATGCGGCCGATACCCACATGGCCTAAAAAGTTGTTGTAGTCCAGCATGGTCACCTGCATTTGCAGGGGAGCGTCGGGGCGCGCTTCGGGGGCGGGCACATGGGCCAAAATAGTGTCTAAAATCGGGGCGATGTCTTTGCCCTGTTCTTCCATTTTAAGGCTCGCCCAGCCGGCGCGGCCGGAGGCGTAGATAATCGGAAAATCGAGCTGTTCGTCCGTCGCGCCCAATTCCATAAACAGGGTGAATACTTCGTCCACCACTTCGCTGGGGCGTACATGGTCGCGGTCCATTTTGTTGATAACCACAATCGGCCGCAGGCCAAGCGCCAGCGCCTTACGAAGCACAAAGCGGGTTTGCGGCATGGGACCTTCCACAGCGTCCACCATCAAAATGGCGCCGTCCACCATGCGCAGCACGCGTTCTACTTCACTGCCGAAATCCGCGTGGCCGGGAGTGTCGACAATATTAATGGTGTGGCCTTTGTAGCCGATAGACGTACATTTGGCCAAAATGGTGATGCCGCGTTCGCGCTCCAAGGGGTTGGAGTCCAACACGGTGTCTTGGGCCTGGTCTTCTTTTACTTTAAATTCTCCGGCAAATTTTAAAAGAGAATCCACAATCGTGGTCTTGCCGTGGTCTACGTGGGCGATGATAGCCACGTTGCGTACGTCTTGACGGGTATTGTTCATATAATAAAATGCTTCCTAATAAATTTCCACAAAAACGCCCGCACCAAACGCGGGCCGTAATTACAGCAGATACTATATTTTAATATTTTTTAAGGCCGCGCGCTATAAAAAAGGTTTACCGCACAACCCTTTTACCACCGAACAAAATAATTTATAAT
>JAUNWB010000090.1:0-954 GCA_030540535.1 Elusimicrobiales bacterium | reverse complement strand
AATAACCCTATGGAACGTTTACTGGAAATGCTGGGCGTGCTTGCCGTAATGTATGCGGCGTATGCGCTGAGCGTAAAAAATTGGGATTATACGTCCGAAGCGGCGCGGGAAAAACGCAAGGCCGAGCTAAAAAAACGCGGCCTCGCGAACACTTTTTATTTTATCAATGCGCGCACGCAGCTGGTGTTGACGCTTGCCAGCGGCGGAACGTTTACGCTTTACTGGCTGTACCAACAATGGCGCGCCGTACTGCGCGGATTTAGACGCGCGGACGGAACCCCGTTAACAGGCGGCCCGTTCCTGCGTACGCTGGGTGGAGCATTCACGTTTTTCAGCCTGGTATCCATCATTAACCGCACCTGCGAATATATGCGCCGGCCTACGGCATGGCCCGCAGGGTTGTGGGGGCTTGTATGGCTCAGCGGCCTTGTGTGCGTATTCCTGCCAGCCGGCTGGACGGTAAAAACGATAGGTTACTTTTTCTTTTGTGCGGCTCCGGCCGTCTACCAACGCCGCTTAAACGCACTGCCCAAAACGCCCGTACCGGCCTCCCCCAAAATAGCCGAACTTGCGGCCGCCACCGGCGGACTTATACTGGTACTGACGGCCATAATGACGTGCCGCGTACTGACTAAATAATTCCGCAGTACAAAATTTCAAAAATGGCTTGTTACGGCAAATCGTAATAACGGTAGCTATACCAAGGCCCCGCAAAACTGCTTGGAGAACCAAACAATTTACGACAAAAATTTCCTTCCGGCAGAGATTCATGTTCCACACACACCAACCGCGGGGTTTCATTCGGCATATAATGCAAAAACATAAACCCGCTCCTGGCATACGGACCTTTGCGGAATATCCCGCTGGTAAAACTAAACGTCTGCCCCGAGCTGCCTAAGTTAAGCACAATCAAAAAGTAGTCATTCCCGCGCACGGCATCAGAAGAAGAGGTCG
>JAUNWB010000089.1 GCA_030540535.1 Elusimicrobiales bacterium | reverse complement strand
ATGGAAAAAACCGTTTTTCTTTTTTTATTCACTCTTTTCACGTGCCTGCCCGCCTGGGCGCAAAAAACAAAAATGGTGCGCCAAGTTATTAATGTCCCCGCCGTGGTGCAGGCGCGGACGGCTGCCGCTTTACGCGGGCCGCGGATGGCTTCTTTGATAAACTCTCTTTCGGCCCGGACGCTGTTTACCCGCATTACGCCCGATTGGAAACATGCTTTTGCCGTCAGATTTTCCCCGGACCAACTGCAAACGGTGGAAGACGCCCTCTTTCGCACCGATGCTTTGGTATTTAAAGAAACAGACGGTCAAACCGCCGCCCGGTCCGACGAATGGAATTTCAGCGAAATTTTTTCGCAGGAACTGACGTCTTTATTACAGGAACGTTCCCAAACGCTCTCGCCCTCTCAGTGGAAACAACTTCTCGGGGGAAGAGGCGTAAAAGGCGCAACTCTCTCCAAACCCCTGCGTCTGCTGACGCTGCATGCCTGGCTTTTAACACACGGGGGGGAATTTCCGCATCTGTATTTCTATTCAAACGGTCGTACGATTCCGTTCGCCGATTACACGCCTGCCCAAAAGCAGGAAGCCTCCTTGCGCAGCGCAGTATATAAGATTACCACACAGAACCGGGATTCAGACGACCCCGTTATCGCCGCATTTATTTGGTTAAAAGAAAAAAGCCGCCGTTCGAATACGCCTGAGGAATGGCTGGCAAAACTTAAACTGTGGCTTCGCGAGCATAACGGCGAATATCCCCGCCAAGCCTTTTTTCTTAACGGCGTCCCTATTGAGTGGGCAGATTATACTCCTGCCCAAATAGAAGAAGCATCCCTAAACCAAGGGGTTAGGCGCGCTATTATTGCAGCCGCCGACCCGACCCATCCCGTTATCGCGGAGATGAGAGCGTTAAAAGAAGCCGGCAGACGCCAAAAAGCACCTGCTTCGTCTGCAGATTGGCTGGCGGCGCTTAAAGCCTGGCTCCGCGACCATGACGGCCAGTATCCCCGCTACACCTTTTATGTAAATGGCGTTAAAGTGGCACCGTCCGATTTAACGCCCGCCCAAAAGCAGGAAGTTTCCCTGGCCAGCGGCGTTAGCAGAGCCATCAAGTCCGCTCCAAATACAAACGACCCCGTTACGTTGGAGTTGATAGCGTTAAAAGAAGCGGGTACATACAAAAGAACATCTGCAGAGTGGCTGGAAGAACTTAAAATCTGGCTCCGTGAGCATAACGGCCAATACCCCCGCTATGCCTTTTATACAGATGGCGTCCGGCTTAAGGCAAAAGATTATACTCCCGCCCAAAAGAAAGAAGCCGCCCTGGCCCACGGGATTGAACACGCCATTACCGCCTCCGATCCGTCCAATCCCGTTATCGCGGAACTGATTAAGTTAAAAAACGCCGGCAGGCACTATAAAACGCACGCCAAAGCTCATTCCGTTGAACCCGGTCCCACAGGAAAATAGGTCTTTTGGCCCTCGTATAACGAAACTAATTTAGCTACTATATGAGTATGGAAAAAACCGTTTTTCTTTTTTTGTTGCTTCTTTTCACGTGCCTGCCCGCCTGGACGCAAAAAGCAAAAATGGTGCGTCAAATAATCAAGGCGCCCGCCGCCGCGCGGATTCCGGCCGTTTCGGCCGCACGCGTGCATCCGCTGGCTTTTCCGCGGCTGACACCTCTTTCGGCGCGGACGCTTTTTACCCGCATTACACCCGCCTGGAAGGAACCTCTTTTGCCCAAATTTACGCCGGAACACCTCCGCACGGTGGAAGACGCCCTCTTACGTACCGACGCATGGGTATTTTCTGAAAAAGACGGCCGGACGGCCGCCCGGTCCGGGGAGTGGAATTACAGTCAAATTTTTTCGCAAGAGTTGGCTGAGTTGTTGCGTGAACGGGGCCAAACGCTTTCTCCCTCCCAGTGGAAACAGCTGCTCGGCGGTTCGGGCGTAAAAGGTTTTACCTTATCCAACCACTTGCGCCTGCTGACGCTGGACTCCTGGCTTTTGACGCACGGGGGAGAATTTCCTCGCCGCCAGTTTTCCGTAAACGGACGGGTGTTAAAACCCGAGGAACTTTCGCCGGAACAAAAAGAAGAACAAAACTTGGCAAATGCAGTCAAATGGGCCGTTTTGCACGCTAAGGATACCACGGACCCCGTTTTTCTGCACCTAAAATTCCGCTACGAGCAGGGCACCCGCAAAAAAACGCCCGCTTATTGGCTGGATGAACTCAACCTGTGGCTTTTGGAGCATAACGGCGAATATCCCCGCAGTTCCTTTTCAAACGGTACCCGTATTGCGGCAGCCGACTTAACGCCCGCCCAAAAACAGGAAGCCGCCTTGGCCACCGCGGTGAGCAACGCCATCAAGTTGGCAAAAGACCCGTCTGACCCCGTCATCGCCGAGCTGATTCGGTTAAAAGAAGAAGGCCGCCGCTACAATACTGACCCCGGAGGAAGCGGAGGAGAAACGCCTCGCCTCTATTGCGCGTGCGCTGACGCAAAACGCCGCTTCCGAGCAAAACCAAGCCGTACAGCGTATCAAAACACTTTTTCAAAATGCGTCGCGCCGCAAAACGGCCGGACAAATCTTGGAAGAACTGCAAATTTGGATGGACGCGCATCAAGGCCGTTTGCCGCGTTTGCAGGCCCCGAAAGGAGAAGTCCTTTCCGATGAATTAAAAGAAGAAATTTCCCTGGGCCGCGCCGCGCTGAACCAAATCTACCGCGCGCGTCTGGCGTCTACGCCGCAGGCGGAGCAAATCCGTGAGCTGTGGCAGAGCGGCCAGGCCCGCGTTACGCGCCGCACGCCGGAAGAGTGGCTGCAAGCGTTTAAAACCTATTTGGGCGAATACAAACGTTATCCCGTACGGGGCACGCCGGAATACGCCGGGGTGCATAATTTGTTGTACCGCTCGCCCAAGAATCCGAACGGTTCCTATGTAAACCCCGTCGTACAGCAAATTTATGAACTCGACCAGCTGGCCCGCGCCGCGCGCCGGGGCGACGCCGCTTGGAAAGACGTCACCGCGGAAACGGGTGCGGATGCGCCGCTCAAACGCTTTTGGCGCGACGCCACACCGCAGGACCGGGAATCCCTGCAGGCCACGGCGGAAGAAATGGACTATATGCGCGACGATTTTGCGGACTGGCTGACGGATGCCGTCCAGGACGGCTGGCTGGTGCTATCCTCGCAAACTTATAAGGCGTTGGCCAACGTCCGGCGCGGGCTGGACGAATGGTTCGACGAACGCGCGGACGAAGCGGAAGATATTTTGGTCTGGCTGTACGACACCCAATGGGGCCGGGACGAAGAGAACGGCATTTTCAGCCGCGTCTTGTTTACGGGTCCCAATCCCGCCGCGCCGCGTTTGAAAGATTTTCGGGAAGTGCAGGAATTTACGGGCGTGCCCGTTACCCAAGTACCGAAAATGCCGTCTTCCATAGCCGCCCACACGCGTCTGATGCGGGGGGATGAAGCGCGTGTACTCTCACTGCGGCTTTTGCGCGGGGCGAGGCCGGAAGATTTACACCGCGCGATTGAAAGCCTGCTGCCCGAAAACGGTGGTTTTACCGTGCGCGCGGGGCTGCACGAACTGGGCGTTTCCATGACGGAGATGAAAATAAACAAACATTTTACAAAAGGCCTTTTGCACGTGCATGCGGAAGCCGAGGTTCCGGGTGAACCCGTGGTACTCAGCTTTGCACTGGAAATAGACGCGCGCCGACTGACGGCGGACAAAAAATTCCCGGAACTGAAACGGTTGTATTACAATTTATTTAAGCCTTATTTATCCGAAGACGCAAAACGCTTTTTGCGCTGATAAAATCTTTTTACTATGAATAAGCCCATGATTTTTTTGTTTAACGTTTTAAAGTATTTGTTAAAAAGCCTATTGTTGTTTTGGTATCCGTTTGGCCGTTCAAGTGTAAAGGAATACCGCTGTTTCGTTCGGACGATACTATCCGTATCTCTATCGGTCGTGCCATTCGTTTTGATATTGAAGCATTGGTTTGCGGACAGCGAACTTTTCCGCCTTTTTATCTGCGCGGCCAACTGGATAGCCGCTAACGGGATGTTTGCAGTGCTGTTTTTGTTTTTTGCCATAGAATCCGCCGCTATACGCAGAGGACACGATTTGGGGTACAGCGCATTCTATACCGTTACGCATTATATTCAGGGAACGGAGTTCGAACGGACATTGATCTCCCAGGCCGGACAGCCTTATGCCAACGAATACGGCCCCGCACCGAAAGAAAACCGCTGTTCATAAAGAACGGTTCCCCCGGACGGATTAATTTGTTATAATTAGTATGTACTTTAGTAAGTATAAAAATTAAATATAGGAGAAGGCTGTTCTCCGGCTCGGTGTTCTTTCGGATAAAGAACGCTTGGTCGGCAGGGTTCAGTCTAAGTGTACAAAACAATGGTACTTTCCATGCAAGACAGAAAAGACATCATCAGCAAATTCCAATCCAGCGCCAACGATACCGGCTCCGCCGCCGTGCAGATTGCGCTTATCACGGAACGCATCCAATACATCTCTAACCACTTGAAAGCCAACCCGAAAGATTTTGCGGGTGAAAGAGGCCTTAACAAACTGGTCGGCCAGCGCAAACGCCTGCTCGCCTACTTGAAAAGAACCGACTTTGAAAAATATCAGAAAGTCACCCAAGAACTCAAATTAAGGAAATAAACCCTAATGCAAAATTTCAACCATAAATTCGACATTCACGAAGTGGAAGTAACCGTCGGAAATGAAACCATCAAACTGCAAACCGGCTTGATGGCCAAACAAGCCGACGGCGCCGTCGTGGCCACTATGGGCGAAACCATGGTACTCGCGGCTTCCGTTTCCACGAAAGAGCAGAAACCGGGCATCTCCGATTTCATGCCGCTTACCGTCAATTATAAAGAAAGAACCTACGCCGCGGGTAAAATCCCCGGCGGTTTTTTCAAACGCGAAGGAAGAGCCAGCAAAAAAGAAACTTTGTCTTCCCGCATTATTGACCGCACCATCCGCCCGATCTTCCCCGAAGGCTTCGCCTGCGAAACGAACGTGACGGCCATGGTTATTTCCAGCGACGATAAACACGATGCCGACGTTTTGTCCGTACTCGCGTCTTCCGCCTCCCTGGTAATTTCCAACATTCCGTTTAACGAACCCGTCGCCGCCGTACGCATCGGCCGCAAAGACGGTCAGTACATCGTCAACCCCACCAAAGAAGAACAGGAAACCTGCGACATGGACCTGGTCATCGCCGGCTCCAAACAGGGGCTGTTAATGGTGGAAGGCGGCGCCAAAGAAGTGGAAGAAGAAGCCATCATCAAAGCGATGGAAACCGCCAAGCCGGAAATCGACAAAATGTGCGACGTGCAGCTTAAACTACGCGAACTGGCCGGCAAACCGAAATTTGAATACGTCGTGGAAAAACTGCCGCAGGAAGTGGTCGATTTGGCCAACGGCAAATTCCGCGAAGAAGCCAAAAAAATCCTCCACGCGTTTTCCGACAAGCAAACCCGCGACAACCAAGTGTCCGCGTTGAAAAAGTCCTTCACCGAAGAACTTACCACCGCTTACGGCGACAACGCCGCCACCTACGCCGGTATTGCTTTGGAAAACATCATGTATGAAGAATCCCGCAACCTCGTGCTGCACGAAGGCGTGCGCGTAGACGGCCGCAAACCGACCGAAATCAGACCTTTGAGTTCTATGGTTGGACTGTTGCCCCGCGCCCACGGTTCTGCTTTGTTCACCCGCGGGCAGACCCAGTCTTTGGCTGTAGCCACCCTGGGCACCCCGGATGACCAGCAAATGGTTGAAGGCCTGGACGATACCACCTACGAACGCTTCATGCTCCACTACAACTTCCCGGGTTATTCCACCGGCGAATGCAAACCGGACCGCTCTCCGGGCCGCCGCGAAATCGGCCACGGGGAACTCGCCCGCCGCGCTTTGTTGCCTTTAATTCCGAGCGAAGAAGAATTCCCGTATACGATTCGCGTCGTGTCCGACATTATGGAATCCAACGGTTCCTCCTCCATGGCCAGCGTCTGCGGCGGTTCTTTAGCCTTGTTTGACGCGGGCGTTCCGATGAAATCGCCCTGCTCCGGTATCGCCATGGGCGCCATTTCCGG
>JAUNWB010000088.1:1174-6159 GCA_030540535.1 Elusimicrobiales bacterium | reverse complement strand
TCTACCGATTTTAAAAAATAAAGTAGATCCCGTACAGAAACACTACGGGATGACTTTTTATATACAAACAAACCGTGTCATTCCCGAGGTTGTAGTCGGGACTCTTCTTTTTATTTATAACGACAGATTTTCGTCCTCTGCCAGCCTCTCGTTTGCTTATACCCACATAACGTATAATAAAAAACGCCTTGGAATTTCCAAGGCGTTTTGAGCAAATTACGGTTGTTCGTGGCGTTAAAATAATCCCTTGATAAAACAGCAGACGGCGGAAATCAGCGCGGCCGCCGGAATCGTGATAAACCAGGCCCACACAATCCGGTTGGCTACGCCCCACCGCACGCAGGACAGGCGGCGCAGGGAGCCGATGCCCACAATCGCGCCGGTAATCGTGTGCGTGGTGCTGACGGGTACGCCCAAAATGGACGCGATAAAAATGGAAATCCCGGCCGAAGATTCGGCGCAGAAACCGTCTACCGGGCGCAAACGCGTAATTTTTTGGCCCATGGTTTTGACGATTTTCCACCCGCCCGAAAGCGTCCCCAGCGCAATCGCGCCCTGGCACAAAAGCACCACGGAAAGCGGAACGATAAACTCGCCCTGCGCTACGGCGTGCATTTCTTCGTGCGACAGGAGAAAATCGCGAATAGGCGCGGCTTCGTTTCCGGCCAGCCCGCCCAAAAGCAGCATGCTGATAATACCCATGGTTTTTTGCGCGTCGTTGCCGCCGTGACCCAGGGAATAGGCCGAGGCGGAAAACAACTGCGCTTTGCGGAAAAACGAGTCTACTTTGCGCGGCGTGAAATGGTTGCAGATGTTAAACACAATCGTACCAATCGTACCCGCCAGCAAAAAGCCCAAAAGCGGGGATAAAAAGATAAACAGCACCGTTTTAAAAATCCCGCCGGCAATTAACGCTCCCAGGCCGCCTTTGACGATTGCCGCGCCGATAAGACCCCCGATAAGCGCGTGGGACGAGCTGGACGGCAGGCCCCACCACCAGGTAATCAGGTTCCAGGCACACGCGCCGATAAGCGCGGAAAACACCAGGTCCGCGTCCACGATGTGAATATCCACAATCCCCGCGCCGATGGTTTTGGCTACGGCGGTGTGGAAAATCAAAAACGCGATAAAGTTAAAAAACGCCGCCCACGCCACCGCAATTTTGGGCGACAAAACCCGTGTGGACACCACCGTGGCCACGGAGTTGGCCGCATCGTGAAAACCGTTTAGGTAATCGAAGAACAAGGCTAAAATGATGAGGAATAAAATCCAAAACATACGTTTCCTTAATTGCTTTTTACCAGGATGGATTCCACCAAATTCGCCACGTGTTCGCAGTAATCGGTAATCGTTTCGGCGAGTTCGTAGAGTTCTTTCTGTTTGATAATCATTACCGGGTCTTTTTCGTTTTCAAACAGGTACGTGATGGCTTCGTCGCGCAATACGTCGCCCTCGTTTTCCAGGCGGTTGATTTCCACGCACTGCGTAAGGGTTTCTTTCATTTTTTTGTTGCTGCGAAGCGTCGCCAGCGTTTTTTGCAGCGCTTTGGCCGTTTGGGCGATGGTGCCCGCCAGGCGTTTGCTGTAATCGGTCGGTTTGGTGATTTTGTACAAGGAAAAACGGTTGGTCAGCAGGTAAATGGCGTCGATAATATCGTCTAATTTGTTGGCCAGTTCCAAAATGTCTTCCCGGTCGAACGGGGTGATGAACGTTTCGTTTAAGGTATTGATGGTAACGTGGGTCAATTCGTCGCCGTAGTGTTCTTTTTCGTGCATGGCGCGTACGTTTTCGGGGGTGAAAGAACCGTTGTCTACCAGTTCTTTGTAAAAATCCGCCGCTGCGACGATGTTTTCAGCCTGCTTGTCGAACAAATCAAAAAATTTTACTTCTTTGGGTAAGAACATAGGTACTCCGTTGTAAAAATCGCTTCGTTACTGCTTGCCCGGCGGTGTTACCGGCGGGGAGTAAAAAAACGCCCGTTTGCACAAACAAACGGGCGTCACCAAAGGCTATTTGTTCTCCTGCTGTTTCAACTGCTCGGGCAAGTTTACGGCCGCTTTTAACAGGAAAGGCCGTTTTTTTACTTCTTCGATAAATGCCGCGTCGCGCAGTTTGTTGCGGTATTCTTTCTCCTGGAAGATGTAGCGGAACTTGGTGTATACGTCGTAGGTTCCGGCCAAGAGGGCGACGATGTCCTGCACGCCCACGATTTCTTCGTCCGTCGGAATCACAAAGATTTTTACCTTGGATTCGGGGGCGGAAATCAAACATTCGGCTTTGTTGGTGTCGGCGCAGTTGTTGCGTTCTTCGTCGAGTACAATGCCGAAGTTTTCAAGCCCTTTCAAAATCATTTCGCGGATGTTGGTGGCGCGTTCGCCCACGCCCGCGGTGAATACGATGGCGTCTAAGCGGCCCAGGGCGGCCATATACGCGCCGATGTATTTTTTAACGCGGTAGGATTCCACGTCCAGGGCCAGCTTGCACAGTTCGTCGCCTTCGGCGGCGCCTTTGCGCACGTCGCGCTGGTCGGCAAAGCGGTCCCCGGTGAGGGCGTACATACCGCTTTTTTTATTTAAAATTTTGTACATTTCTTCCGGTTTCATGCCCAGTTTTTCCATCATGTAGAAGCAGATGGAAGGGTCCATATCGCCGGAGCGCGTACCCATCACAAGGCCTTCAAGCGGGGTGAGCCCCATGCTGGTATCCAGGCACTGGCCGTTTTTAACGGCGGTGACGCTGGCGCCCGCGCCGATGTGGCAGACGATGGTGTTTACTTCGTCCACATTTTTGCCCAAAAGCACGGCGGCGCGGCGGGACGTGTAAAGCACGGAAGAACCGTGAAAGCCGTAGCGGCGGATTTGGTATTTGGTGTACCATTCGCGCGGCAGGGCGTACATATAAGAAGAAGCCGGCATGGTCTGGTGGAAAGCCGTATCCATCACGCATACGTGCTGTACGTTGGGCAGCAGGGCGCGGGCGGCTTCAATACCCATGATGTGGGCCGGATTGTGTAAGGGAGCCAAATCGGAAATGTTTTTAAGTTCTTCAATTACTTTGTCGTCCACGATGACGGATTTGGCGAATTTGCCCCCGTGTACGATGCGGTGCCCGACGGCGGAAATAACGTTGATGTTTTCGATAACGCCGTGTTCTTTGTCGGTCAGCGTTTCGATGACGAGGTTGATGGCGTCTTTATGGTCTTTGCAGTTTCTTTTGAGTTCAAAAGAAGGATAACCGTTGCGGTCCTGCGAGATGAAAGAACCGTCGATGCCGATGCGTTCCACCGCGCCGGCGCAAAGGCTTCTCTTTTGGTTCCAGTCGTATACGCTGTATTTAACCGAAGAGCTGCCGCAGTTTAAAAAGAGTATGATCATATGGGTAATATCTTCCTTATAAAATAAAAAACAGCCGGAGGAAAAAATCCTCCCTCAGTATTATTGTAGCAAAAAAACGGTATTTTTTATTGATAAAAAATAAGGGGTTTGTTAGTATATAATTATGAAGAAAAAAACACTTTTTGCATTATGTTTATTTTTACCGCTTGCCGCGGCGGCGTTGGGACTCACGCGCGCGGGCCAGCTGGACGACGCTGCCGGAACCCCCGGCAAGCGCGGTTATGCGGGGGACGGCGGCGACGCGCTGGACGCCCGCTTGAACGCCCCCATGGGGATTGCCGTAGACAAACGGGGCAACCTTTATTTTTCCGATACCGCCAACCACCGCGTGCGCCGCGTATCGGCCCGTACGGGTGAAATTAAAACCGTGGCCGGAACCGGCGAAAAGGGTTTCGCCAACGACGGCGGAAACGCCGAAATGGCCGCACTTAATGCGCCCACCGGGCTGGCGTTTGATTCTTTGGGAAATTTGTTTATTGCCGATACGGGCAACCACCGCATCCGTATGCTTACTCCGAGCGGATATTTATATACGGTGGCGGGGAACGGACGCAAGGGGTATAACGGGGACGGGATGCGGCCGGCGTCGTCCCAATTAAATACGCCCACGGGCGTGGCTGTCAGCCCGCGCGGGGAATTATACATTTCCGATACCGGCAACCACCGCGTACGCAAGATAGAACGCCAAAGCGGTTTTTTGGTGAACGTAGCCGGGACGGGTGAGAAAGGCAACGACGGCGACCTGGGGCTTGCCGAAAACGCCAAATTAAATAAACCCAGCGCACTTATTTTTGACAAACGCGGCAACTTGTTTATCGCCGATACGGGCAACCATCAGGTGCGGTGGGTAGAACCGCGCAAGACGCTGATTTTTACCATCGCCGGGACGGGCAAACGCGGGTTTTCCGGCGAGGGGGACCGCCGCTGCATCGACAGCATGCTCAATAATCCCACGGGCCTCGCCATTGACAAGGCCGGGCGGTTGTATATTTCGGATACGGATAACCAGCGTATCCGCCGCCTGGTGGTGGACCGCAGTTTCGGCAGTAAGATTGAAACGGTGGCCGGAACGGGCGAAAAGGGCTATAACGGGGATGGGATGGATGCGTGGAAAACGAAACTGTCCTACCCGGGCGCACTGGTGATTACTCCGCACGATTTTATGTATTTTGTGGATGCGGGAAACTCGCTCATCCGCCGGGTACAAAGCGTCGGTTCGGTGGATCTGCCGGTTTTATCCGCGCAGAATACGGGGGAGGTTCCGGCGGATAAAAAAGGTTTTGTGCAGGACTTATTTGGAACTCCCGCTGCGCCGGAAAAGTAAGTTTGGTTTAATTTATGTCACGTCCGTTCTGCATTTGCGGAGCGGACGTTTTTTTGTATACCCATGTTGGGTGGCGGACAGCTTGCCTTGTTCATACGTTTAGGACATATCTTAGTAGTGTGGCTTAAGCTAGTCTAATGAGCGCGGAAAATCTCCGCGGCCTGGAAGGCCTTGACCCGTTTTTTTTTTTTGATAACATGGAGTCATCCTGTAGTGTTTGGCGGCCCGCAGGGTTACGGGTTCTCCCTTTTATTGTTTGTTTTGGT
>JAUNWB010000088.1:0-1164 GCA_030540535.1 Elusimicrobiales bacterium | reverse complement strand
GACTTTTTTTATAGGGGAAAACAAAATGAAAGGTTTTACGCTTATTGAGTTATTAGTTGTCGTTTTAATCATCGGCATATTGTCGGCGGTGGCGTTGCCGCAGTATCAAAAAGCGGTGTGGAAATCCCGCGCGGCCGCTATGCTGCCCAATCTCCGCGCGTTGGCTACAGCGCAGGAAGCGTACTATATGGCTAACGGCGCGTACGCCACCCGGTACGATGAACTGGATGTTTCGTTTGATTCATTGCCGCTGCATACGGAAGTAAGCGGTTACTTGAACAAAGCGTCCGGCGACGCCATCCGCGCTGATAAAAACTATAAACTGGTGATTAATTCAACCCCGGCCAATTTTATGCACAGTACGTCTATGTTTGAACAAGGGCCGTATGTCGGCGGCGGGTTGCTGATTGCGCATTATGTAAATAACCTGGCGGGAATAGAACCTGGCGGCCTTTATTGTTACGAGTATGCCGTAGTAAAAGGCAAATTGTGCAAACCTTTTTACGGGGCGCGGGAAATCGGTACGGCCAATTCCATTACATACTATCAAATGTAAATTATACGGTTTATTAAAACGCTCCGGGTTTTTTCGGCCCGGGGTTTTTTGTCGGTTTCCGGGGCGAAGCAGGACGTCCGGGTTTTGGGCTTGTATTGTTTTTTTTTTTTTTGATAAACTGCTTTTAAAGTTGATTTTTTTTGCTGTGCCGTATTAAACTAACAATAAGCCTTTAAATCAACTTGTTAAGGAGTTTTTTATGAGAAAAGGGTTTACGTTGATAGAATTATTGGTTGTAGTGCTGATTATCGGTATATTGTCGGCGGTGGCGTTGCCGCAGTATACTGTAGCGGTTGAAAAATCCAGGGTTTCCGAAGCGTTAATTAATGGCAGAAAATTGGCGCAAGCGCAATATTTGTATTTTTTGGAAAACGGAGATTATGGAGGTTGGACTAAAGATGCGTTAAGTATTGATTTGTCCGGGGGAACCTGGGCCGACGATAGTTATTTTTTAACAAAAAATTTCATTTATCGTATAGAAGACGGCGATTTTACGGATGTTTACCGGGTTTCGAATCCCACTTCTTTATCTGACCAGGGCAAAGCTACTTATTCTTTATTTTTTTCGCCCTCGCCCGATCTTTATACGAATACTTGCCGTACCCATA
>JAUNWB010000087.1 GCA_030540535.1 Elusimicrobiales bacterium | reverse complement strand
TATGACGTGGAACCCGCGCGCGTCGGCCAGAAACCGGACGACGACCGCTGGATTGTGGACATCACCACCGACGGCACGCTGGCCCCCGCCCGCGCGCTGCACCGTGCGGCTGTTTTGCTCTCCAACTCTTTGCACATTTTCACGATTGAAGGCGAAGACGATTGCGTGGCTACGACGAGCGACGAAGCTGTGGAAGAACCCGTTTCTTCCGTAGCGGCTGTCCAAAACGCCGGCGCGAACTCTAAACAAGATGAACTTTTGAACCAGTCCATCGAGTTTATTGAGTTGTCTTCCCGCTCCATCAACAGCTTGAAGTCGGAGAACGTCAACACGGTGCGCGATTTGGTAAAAATGACCGAAGAAGATTTGAAAATGATCAAAAACTTCGGCGCCAAATCGATGGATGAAATTAAAGAAAGACTTGCCGAGATGAATCTTTCCCTCGGTATGAAAATTTAAGGAGTAGTTTTAGAGTATGATTAAGAATACCGGATACAGAAAACTTGGCAAGACTGCGTCCCACCGCAAAGCCATGCTCAACAATATGGCCACCAGCATCATTCTTCACGAAGAAGTGAAGACCACGCTGCCCAAAGCCAAAGAAGTCAGACGCGTGGTGGAAGGACTCATCACCTTGGCCAAAGCCAATAACGAACGCGCCGCCAAAGATACCTTGAAAGATGCGGCCGCCGTTAAAAAATTATTTGAAGTGTTGGCCTCCCGTTACGCCAACCGCGCCGGCGGCTTCTGCCGCATTTACCGCGCGGGTGTGCGCCAGGGCGACAACGCCGAAGTGGCCATCGTTAAATTGGTGGACTAATATAGGGGACTAAAATGGTAATAGACTATCTCGGAGGCCTGTTTTCTTCTGACTTGGGTATGGACCTTGGCACGGCCAACTGTCTGATCTTTGTCAAAGACAAAGGCATCGTCCTGCGCGAACCTTCCGTGGTTGCGGTGGAAAGAGAAACCGGCGAAGTCAAAGCCGTGGGGGCCAAGGCCAAACAAATGTTGGGCCGCACTCCCGCCAACATCGTGGCCGTGCGCCCGATGAAAAACGGCGTTATCGCGGATTTTGAAGTAACGCAGGAAATGATCCGTTACTTTATCCGCAAAGTACACAGCCGCAGCAGTCTGTTACGCCCCCGGATCGTTATCGGCATCCCTTCGGACATCACCGGCGTTGAACGCCGCGCGGTGGACGACGCCGCCCGTCAGGCCGGCGCCCGGGAAGTATATTTAATCGAAGAGCCCATGGCTTCGGCCATGGGCGCCGATTTGCCGATTGCGGAACCGCACGCCAGCATGATTGTGGACATCGGCGGCGGCACGACGGAAGTGGCTGTTATCTCGCTGGGCGGGATGGTAGTTGCGAAGTCCATTGACGTGGCCGGCGACGAACTGACCGAATGTATCGTGCAGTATTTCCGCAAAAAATACAATCTGATTATCGGCGAAACAACCGCCGAGGAAGTAAAGATTAACCTGGGTTCCGTTTATCCCTTAAAAGAAGAAAAATCCATGGAAGTAAAAGGGCGCGACCAGACGCAAGGTCTGCCCCGCACGCTGACGGTTACTTCGGAAGAAATCCGCCAGGCACTCATGGAGCCCGTGCGCCTTATTATTGACGTTATCAAAAGCACGCTGGAAGAAACTCCGCCCGAATTGGCCGCGGACCTCGTGGACAGAGGCCTTGTGGTGGCCGGCGGCGGCAGTCTTTTAAGAGGCATTACCGAACTCATCCGCAAAGAAACGGACATCCCCGTCCACCGCGCCGCGGACCCGCTCAGCTGCGTGGCCTTGGGCACGGGCAAGTTCTTGGAACAATTAAACGAAAAAGGATCCCGCTTCTTCGGTTCCCGCGGTAAATCTTACTAGCCTGGCTGCTGATTCTATTTGGCGGACACAGTTCTTGAAAAGGGACCGTGTCCGCTTTTTGTTTTTACGGTCCGCCCGGCAAAACAGCCTTAGGCGGACAGGGTTTGAATTTTTAGTCCGCTCCGTTTTGCGCCGGATTCGTTTCCGGCCACTTGCCGGAGCCTTCATTTTTCCGCGCCCGTTTATCGGTCCGCGGCGTATTTTACAGTATCATCCCGGGTCGAAAACCGGGTTTAAAACGATTTTAATTTTTATGCTGCCCAACAGAACCAAACAACACAAAAAACACGTTCCCGGCGCCAAAAGACGCTTTCTCCTGCCGGCGGTGTTTTTACTCCTTTCTTTTTTACTGATGATTTTGCCGCTGGAAGGCTTTGTGTCTTCGGTGAAAGCGGTGTTATCGTATATTTTTATCCCGCAGGTGCGTTTGGCGCACGGAACGGTCAAATACGCGCAGAACGTACACGAAACGGTGCGGGAACTGCTGGACACGCACCGCGAAAACCGCGAACTCAAACAGCAAATCGAAATGACGAAACTGCTTTCTTCCCAGGCGGAAGCCATTTTGGACGAAAACGGCCGGCTGACGGAAATCCTGCGTTTGAATCCGGCTCGCCGCTGGAACGGCGTGTGGGCGAAGGTGGCGTACCGGGAACCCTCGCAGTGGAACGCGGTAACGATTGATAAAGGGACGGCAGACGGCGTGCGCGAACGCAGTGCGGTGCTGTCGCTGGAAGACGGGCAGGAAGGCTTGGCCGGGGTGGTGACGGAAGTGACGGAGAATACGTCCAAAGTACTTTTGGTGCGGGACGAAGATTTTACCGCCGCCGTGGCCTTGGAACGCGGACACGAAGAAGGCCTTTTGACGGGCAACGGTTTGCGCCCGGTGCGCTTAAAATATATTCCGCTGCTGACGGACGTACGCAAAGGGGACAAAGTGTATACTTCGGCCGTGAGCGGCATTTTCCCGGCGGGGATTTTAGTGGGGCGCGTCAGCGGCGTGCGTAACGACGACAGCTTCCAAACCGCGCTGACGGTGGAAGTGGAACCGCAGGTCCGTTCGGCGGCTGTGAAAGAGCTTTTTGTAATTACGGACGGGAGGAAAAAATAACCGTTTATGTGGGGACTAATTAAACTCGTTTTCTTATTTTTATTGGCCACCGTATGCCATTGGTGCTTGGCGACGGTATGTTCCGTTTGGGGGCTGAGCGTCAACGTAATGCTGGCGTTTGCCGTGGCGTTTTGCACCGTTTTAAAGCCGGCGTTTGGATATCCGGCGGCGTTTTTGTGCGGGCTGTTTTTGGATTTTTTCGGAACCAAATTATTCGGCAACAACGCTTTTACGTTTACCGTGGCGGCGTGCATTGTGTATGCGCTTGCGGAACGGTTTGATTTTGACGGTATCTTCCCGCAGATTTTTACCGTGTTCGGGCTGACGTTTTTTGCGGGCGCGCTTAACAGCTTGCTTTTAATGTGGTTTACGTCTGCTTCCATGTGGCCCGGTTTTTGGAGTCTTTTGGGCGGCTCGGCGCTGGGGGCGGTGTTGGCTCCCGCCGTGTTCTGGACGGTGCGCCGCGTGCTTGGCAAGGGGGCCGTTTGCCGGCAGGCATAGGGTAAAAAATGGCCGTTACCAAGATTTTTTTTAACGCGCGTTTAAAAGTGATGATGGCGCTGGCCGCTGCGGCCGGGGTCGTGATTGCGCTTCGGCTGGTAGATATCCAGGTGCTTCGTCACAACGCGTATTTGCAGATGGCGGAACGCAACCGCACGCAGGTGCTGTACCAAACCGCCCCGCGCGGCCGCGTGTTTACCGCCGACGGCGTAGCCGTCGCTTCCAACGAGCCGGCTTTCAGCCTTTACTACCTGGGCGGCAATAAAGACCCGGAATACCTGGAGCGTTTGGCGCATGATTTTGCCCCTCGCCTGCGTTTGCCCGCGCCTTTAATGCTGGAAAAACTCCAGCTGGGCGCCAAGAGCGGGAAAGCCACGCTGCTGGCCGAAAATTTATCCACCAAAAGCACCGTTGCCCTGCAGGAACTCCAGCTGTATTACCCCGGTATTTATCTGATTGAAGAAACCAAGCGCAGCTATCCTTACGGCGGGTTCGCCAGCCACCTGCTCGGCTATCTGGGCAGCATGGATGACCGCGCCTGGCGCACGCGCGATTTGAAACTGGGATACCGCTTAAACTCCAAACTGGGCAAAAACGGAATCGAAAAGAAGTTTGAAAAAGAACTCAAAGGCAAGGACGGCGGCGTGTATTTGGAAGTGGACTACCGCGGCCGCGTCAAAAGCATTATCGAAGACAAAAAATGGGGAGCCGGAAGCGACGTTTATTTAACGCTTAATTTTGCCGTCCAAAAAGCGGCGGAAGAAGGCCTTAAAAATTCCAAAACGGGCCGCGGGGCCGCCGTTGCGCTTGATACGCGCACGGGCGCGGTGCTTGCACTGGCAAGCGCGCCCGCGTTCGACCCGAATATCTTTGTGCAGTACAGCGACGAAGAAAACCCGAACCAATCCAAAAAAATCAACGAATACAACCTGGCCGTGCAGGGCATTTATCCGCCCGCGTCCACGTTTAAAATCATTACCGCAGCGGCCGCGCTGGAAGACGGCCATTTGGACGTGGACCATAAAATCAACTGTCCCGGCCATTACGATTCCGGCCCGCGCGTGTTCAAATGCTGGGGTACGCACGGCCCGGTGGATTTTTTTAACGGGATGAGCAACTCCTGCGACGTGTATTTTTATGCGGTGGCGTCGCAAATCGGCGCGGCGTCGATTGAACGCGTGCAGCGTATGTTCATGTTCGGCCGCCAAACCGGGATTGACCTCCCGGGCGAAAAAGCGGGGAACCTCTACGGTCCCACGCGCCGCGCGCGCAATAAAACGTATTGGTTTATCGGGGACACGCTGAACCTTTCCATCGGGCAGGGGGAACTGCTCGTTACGCCTTTAAAAATGGCGCAGTTCGGCGCGGCGGTGGCCAGCCGCGGCAACGTCTACCGCCCGTATTATGTGGATAAAATCGTCAGCAACCAAACGGGCAAAACCGAACAGGTGGGCAAAACGGAGATTCTGCAAAAAGCCGATTTAAAGCCCGAAACGTACGATTTGCTTTTTAAAGCCTTAAAATATACCGTAGACAACGGCACCGCGCGCCGCGTCAAAATCAAAGGGCTCGACGTTTACGGCAAAACGGGTACGGCCCAAAACCCGCACGGGCCGGACCACGGCTGGTTTATGGCGTTTGCGGGCCGCCCGGGCGAGGAACCATCCATCGCGGTAGCCGTATTTGTGGAATTTGGCGAAGGCGGCAGTTCCGCCGCCGGCCCGATTGCGCGTTCCATGCTGGAAGCGTATTTCGGTTTGGGGGCCTATGCGCCCAAGCCGCGCGCGGCCGAAGATTATAAAGAACTTTTACCGGAGGAGCATAGCCATGGCGGCGTTTAAAACCGTGTCCGCGTCCGGCCGCAGCCGGATGGATTATATTTTGCTGGGGGCGATGATCGGGCTTGTTATCATCGGCGCGCTGTGCGTGATGTCGGCCGTGAACAGCTTTTCTTTAACCAACGGCGTGGTGCGCACGCATTTGGTGGCGCTGGTGCTGGGTTCGGCCGCGTTTGTGGCGGGGTGGAGTTTTAACTACCAAATTTATGACGAACAGTGGAAAGCCGTTTACGGGGTGATTTTGGCCCTGCTCGTGGGCGTACTCTTGTTCGGGTCGTATCAGCGCGGGTCGCGCTCGTGGTTTGTATTCCCGTTTTTTTCCATGCAGCCTTCGGAAATATGCCGCGTCTGCACCATTTTGGTCGCCGCCGCGTTTTTGGACCGCCGCGGCCGCCGCATCCGGGACGCGTCTACGCTGTTCGGGCTGGGCTGTTTGCTGGTGCCGGTGTTCGGGCTTATTATGATGCAGCCGGACTTTTCGTCCGTGGTGGTAACGTTCCCCGCTCTTTTGGTGCTTCTGTATTGCACAGGGGTAAACGTGTTCTATTTGGGCTTAATCGGCCTTTTTGCAGGCGTGACGGGTTTTTTTACCATTACGTGGACGTATATCTATCTCCATCCCGAACTGGCTGATTATTGGCTGGTACACGCGTTTTACGAACTGGCGCACAATCCGTGGTATATGGTGGGCTTTTCGGCCTTGATTACGCTGGCGGGCTATGGCGCGTGGTGGTTTTTTAAACAGCTGCGTATTTTCCTGCCGTCGTTTTATTTTGTGCTGGCCACGCTTGTGGTGCTGGCGGGGCTTTTCGGCGGGATTTTTGTGGACCACCAGATGAAGCCCCACCAGCGCAAGCGCGTG
>JAUNWB010000086.1 GCA_030540535.1 Elusimicrobiales bacterium | reverse complement strand
ATCACGCCGCAGGTGGAAGAGGCTTTGGCCAAAAGCGGCATTCGCGAGGGACTGTGCCTGGTGAACTCCATGCACATCACCTCCAGCGTGTTTATTAACGACAACGAACGCGGCCTGCACGCCGATTTTTTACGCTGGACCGAACGCCTGGCCCCCTACGGCATAGACAAATACGAGCATAACCTGACCGGGGAAGACAACGGCGACGCACACTTAAAACGTACGCTTTTGGGACGCGAAGTGGTGGTGGCCGTAACGGAAGGAAAGTTGGATTTCGGCCCGTGGGAAACCATTTTCTACGGCGAGTTTGACGGACAGCGCAACAAACGGATTTTAATCAAAATTATCGGAGAATAACATGCAAAAAACCATTTTTTATCACGATACCGACTGCGGCAACGTAGTCTACTACGCCAACTATTTAAAATATTTCGAAGAAGCCCGCACGCTTTACATGGCCGAAAAAGGCTTTTCCGTTCCGGCATTGATGCAGCGCGGCCTTTACTTTGTGGTGGCGCGGCAGGAAGTGGAATATAAATTCTCCGTGCGCTACGGGGACGTGATTAACGTAGACACGAAAGTATTGGAAATTTCGGACATTAAAATCGTGTTTGAAAACATCATCACCAACCAAAACGGCCGTTTGTGTACCAAAGGCAAAACCACGCTGGTGTGCGTGAACGCTTCCGGCATGCCCGTACCCATGGGGGCCGACGTAAAAGCCGCTTTGGGGCCTGCACTTTAAAAATACTTGGGCGGCCAAAAGCCGCCTTTCCTTATCAAGGAAGACAATAATAAACGGTACTTCCAGAGGTTTGTTGTTTTACCCCGCCCATCGAACGGGCCAGTTTCTCCGCCAAATTACCAGACACTATGGCCAAGTTTTCGCACGGAAAATCACTCAAACCATTGTGCAAGAGCATAGTATAGCTAAAAGAATTATTCGCAAAAGATGTACTTCCATAGACACGCTGGGCATGCGATAATAAATCTATCGACCAATGGCCATAATGGGCACGGTCCCCGCGCCACGATCCAGAACCTGCCGTAATAGAGTTGGGCGTGGGAATGGAAATATCCAAATCCTCAAAATGGATGGCATAGTCCCCGTTTGCCATATAATATGCTTCCTGCGCCTCTTTAACCGTGCGCACAAGCGGCAGCAAACGCGCAATTCTCGCTTTTCCCACCGCCATTTGGTACTGCGGCAGCGCCACAGCCGACAAAATACCAATAATAAGTACGACAACCAATAATTCGATTAAAGTAAAACCTTTTCTATTAAACGACCTGGATTCCGGCTCCATGGCCGGAATGACGGCATTTTTATACATGAGATATATCCCCCTTCTACTCAGAATTATCCCCATGTTATCAAAAAAAAAAAACGGGTCAAGGCCTTCCAAGCCGCGGAGATTGCCCGCGCTCTTTTGACTAATAGAGCCACATTGTTTTGGCCCTACCCCCTCCGACTAAACAACCAAAAAACCGCCCCGAAGAAAAAACCTCCGGGGCGGTAAAAAACTTCCATCAAAAACCCAAACGTCAGACGATTTTTTTCTCTTCCTCTTGCGCTTTGGCGATTTCTTTTTCCAACTTGCCCGCCAAGCGTTTCAGCACCGTCTGCGCGTTCTTTTTCCATTCTTTCAGCGCGCGGACTTCGGCTTCCGTTTCTCTCCATTTTTCCGCACCGTTTTCCAGCGCGCGTACGCGTGCTTTCAGCGCGGCGTTTTCGCCCTGGAGTTCTTTCTGGCGGGTAACCATTTTGGAAATTAACAGTTCCAACTGTTTGAGTTTTTCTTGCATATTATCTCAGTTCCGCGCCCGTCTGCGTGCGCAGCTGTTCGACGATGCGGTTAAACGCTTCGTCAATTTCTTTGTCTTTCAGCGTATGTTCGGGGTGCGAGAACGCGAGCGAAAACGTAACGCTCTTTTTGCCTTCGGGCAAGTGTTCGCCCTGATACAAATCAATCAATTTGTACGAAAGGCTGACGTCAAGCGGCGTTTTATCCAGGGCGGACGCGATTTGCGCGTACGTCACGGACTTATCCACCACGACGGACAAGTCGCGCAAAGACGGCGGGAACACCGGCAAATCTTTGGCCGGTTTAAAATCCTGCGCGGAATACGCTTTTTCAATCAGCTTGGTGGCAAATTCAAACACCCACACGTCCTGTGTTTTAATACCGAACGCTTTTAGCGTAAGCGGGTGGAGTTTGCCGAAAAGCCCAATCGTTTTGCCACCCAGCACAATATCCATGCAAATTTTGGGGTGCATGTAACCGGGTACGTTTTTGGACGGAACGAGCGACACGCCGTCCACGTCCGCCAAAAGCGCGCCGACCAAACCTTTAAGCAAATAAAAATCCACGGGGCGTTCTTTCGCACCGAAGAATTTTTCCTGCTCCAGCGTGCCCGTCAGTACGCCGGCGACGCTATACCCTTCCACAGGGAAGCCCTTAATGGACTGGAACGTTTTGGTGGTTTCGAACAACGCCAAATTGTTATTGCCAAAGCGCAGGTTGCTTTCTACGTTTTTAAGCAAAGACGGCAGAAGCGTCGGGCGCAGATAATCCCATCCCTGCGCGAGCGCGTTTTTGACCTTAATGCAGAACTTCGGATCGAAACCGAACGCTTTAATTTCTTTTTCGCCTACGAAATCAATATTTTTGCATTCGCAGAAGCCGAACCCGATCAGTTCGCGCGCGAATTTTTTGCCGAGGTCGATTCCTTTCGGGTTTTCGGCAAACGCCAGGCTCGCTTTGGTGGCGCTGACGGGAATCATATCATACCCGGCAAAGCGGGCGGCTTCTTCCGCCAGGTCCCATTTGTGGTTTAAATCGCGGCGGTGGGACGGAGCTTTAAAGGTCCATTTTTCGCCGTCCGCGTTAAATTCGGCGGCCAGGCGGGAGAAGATTTCTTTGAGTCTTTCTTCCGGGATTTGCGCGCCCAAAATAGCGTTAATCTCCGCGGGCGTAAATTTCACTGCCGGGTTTTCGAATTTTTCGGGGTACACGTCGTTAATTTCCGAAGCCGTACCGCCGCAAATCTGCGTGAACAAATCGCTCGCGCGGCGCATCGCGAGGGCCGCGCCTTCAATGTCCGTACCGCGCTCAAACCGCTGGGAAGAATCGGACGAAACGGCGAATTTTTTGACCGTTTTGTTTACCGTCGGCGGATTGAAATACGCGGCTTCGATAAAAATATCCTGCGTATCGTCTTTAATTCCGCTGTCGAGGCCGCCCATAATCCCCGCGAGAGCGGTGGGTTTCTTTTCGTCGGCAATCATCAGGCAGTTGGGGTTCAGTTCCAGTTCGCGGCCGCCCAGAATCGTAAATTTTTCGCCTTCTTCGGCGTTGCGTACGACCACTTTTCCGCCTTCCACTTCGCGCAAATCAAACGCGTGCAGCGGGTTGCCCAGTTCAAACATGACGTAGTTGGTTACGTCGACAAGCGCGTTTTTGGGGTTGAGGCCCATCGCGGCCAAACGGGTTTTCATCCATTCGGGCGAGTCGGTGTTTTTCACGCCGCGGATAATCCGCCCCATATAGCGCGGGCAGCCCTGCGGGTTTCTGATTTCCACGTCTAACGCTTTGCCTTCGCCTTTAATCTCTTTGATTTCCGGCAGTTTGACGGGTTTATTTAGCAACGCACCCAGTTCGCGCGCCACGCCCAAATGGGACAACAAATCCGGGCGGTTGGACGTAATTTCCAAATCAAACAGCGAATCCGGCTTGCCGTAAAGCGAAGAAACGTCCGTGCCGAGTTCCAGGTTTTCGTCCAACACCATAATGCCGCGGGCGCGGGTCTGCGTGAGGCCCAATTCGTCCGACGAGCAAATCATCCCTTCCGATTCCACCCCGCGGATAACGGCCGGTTTTAAAACTTCTTTGCCTAGCCGCGCTCCTACGCGGGCCAACGGCACTTTCTGGCCGACGGCCACGTTCGGCGCGCCGCACACCACGCGCTGCGTTTTGCCGCCGCCCAGGTCCAGCGTAACAAGGTGCAAATGGTCGGAATTGGGATGGTCCTCAATTTTGATAATCTGCGCCACGTTTACGCCTTCGAAATCCGCACCCGTGGGTTCCACGGAAGCGACTTCAATGCCGAGGTCCGTCAGTTTTTTGACGAGTTCTTCGGGGGTTAAATCCAAATCGATAAAATCTTTCAGCCAAGAGTAAAGTATCTTCATTTGCAAAATCCTTAAAACTGTTTCAGCACGCGCAAATCGTTTTCGTAGAATGTGCGGATGTCTTTGATGTTAAGCATCATCATCGCCAAGCGTTCCACACCCATACCGAACGCGTAGCCGCTGTATTCTTCGGGGTCGATACCGCAGTTGCGCAGTACGTTGGGATGCACCACGCCCGCGCCGAGCATTTCAATCCAGCCGCTGCCTTTGCAGACGTTGCAGCCTTTGCCCTGGCAGAATACGCATTTTACGTCCACTTCCACGCTGGGTTCCGTAAACGGGAAGAACGACGGGCGGAAACGGATTTCGGCCTTGTTGCCGAAGAGCCCTTTCATAAACGCGGTCAAATCGCTTTTGAGGTCGGCCAAGCTGACGTTTTTATCCACGTACAAGCCTTCGATTTGGTGGAACACGGGGCTGTGGGTGGCGTCCAGGCTGTCGTTTCTAAACACGCGGCCGGGGGCCATGATGCGCAGCGGCGGTTTGTGTTTTTCCATATACCGGCTCTGCACGTTAGAAGTATGCGTGCGAAGCACGAGCGGCATTTTACCGTCCACAAAAAACGTATCCTGCGCGTCGCGCGCCGGGTGGTGGAGCGGAATGTTAAGTAAATCAAAATTGTGTTTTTCGTCTTCCACCCACGGACCTTCGGCCCATTCAAAACCCAGGCGGGACAAAATATCCGTCATGCGGTCCTGCGCCACGGAAAGCGGGTGGCGGTGGCCTTTGGCTACGGGGTAGCCGGGAAGCGTTAAATCGATTTCGGTTTTGTTAAGTTCGTCGTTAATTTGTTTAGCGGCGAAAAATTCCGTCTTTTCGTCGAGCATGGCGGACAAAGACGCTTTAAGCGCGTTGCCCAGCGGGCCGGCGGTTTTTTTGTCTTCGATAGAAAAATCTTTGAGGCCTTTTAAAAGTTCGGTCAAAGCACCTTTGCGCCCGAGGGCGGCCACGCGCAGTTCTTCCACGGCGGACAGAGAATCCGCCTGCGCGATTTTATTTTTATATTCCTGCTCTATAGCGGCGCAGGAAGTTTGAAATTCTTGGATAGTCATATATTTTATTATAGTATTTTCGGCGGATGTATAGGAGCGTTTGCAAAAAACAACGGAACGCAAACAAAGATTTATGCGTTCCGTGTTACCGTAAAATTTTCCGCCGGTGGTTATTTTGCGTCTTTATAGTATGCTTTTACGCCCAGCAAAATAATTTTTGCAAGCCGTTCGGCGTCCTCTTTGCCGTGCAAGCGGCGCACGCGCGGTCCGGCATTATTCACCAGCTTCAACACATGCTGTTCAAAATACGCTTCCAACATCATACTGGAAGCCAAGCCGGATACCAACGCCAACACGTCTTTGGCCGACCCTTTAGGCAAAAGACCCTTTTTTTCTTCGGCCTGCAAAGCCGCAGTTAGTTTGCTGTGCGCACTTTCATGCTCTTTGGGCGGATTTAATTTTTTTGCGTCTAATGTATAGGCAATCATCTGAAGCACAAATTTGGAGTGAATTGGATCGCGCGCAAAAAAATCCAAGTGGGAGAGCAAGCTCCGGCGGATAATATCTTCCGGACCTAACGCTTCTTTCGCCGTTTCAGAAAGCAACGCGGAAAAAGATTCTTCGTGTTCGGCAATAATACTGTGGCACAGATCTTCTTTATTTTTGAAGTAATAATATAAAACGGGTTTGGTAACGTTCACTTTTTCCGCAATTTCGCGCATGGACACTTTATCCAGCCCTTTTTCAGCCATCAGCGCAAACGCCGCTTTTTTAATAGCGGTGCGCATACGCGTTTCACGTTCGGTCTTATCGGTTTTTTCGGGTTCAATATTTTTAGCCATATGGTTTACCTACCGGTAAGTACAGTATACCAAACACACTATTTTGTAAGCAATAAGGTTATTTTGATTAGAAAAGGAAAAAGCGGCCTGCGGCAAACAGAATAACATTGTATAGCTTCGGCTGATTTTTCAGATTTGCGCTAAATTTGCGTTGCCAGTTGCCCGAGGA
>JAUNWB010000085.1 GCA_030540535.1 Elusimicrobiales bacterium | reverse complement strand
TAAGCTGTATGCCGGATGATGAAGAAGGAGTACGGCTGTGTAAAATGCTGACTGGAAAAACAACCGACCCCTACGAATTTTAAAGATATCTTCTGTTGAAAAAAGCCCCGGTTTTTGCCGGGGCTTTTTGACTTTTTAAATTTTCCGTTTCCGTTGGTAATAGAACGATGCGCCGATTAAAATAATCGCCAGCGCAAACAGTCCTATAATTCGGTACAACGCTTCCAACTGCCAAATGTCGGACAGGAAGAATTTGATAAGCGCCAGCGTAATAACGCCCGCGCCCGCTTTGCTGAGCGCGTTTTTTCCGCCGGATAATCCCAGCGCAATACACGCTCCGCCAAATAACGCCCAGCCGAGCGTATACGCGAGTGCCTCGGCCAAACGGCCGGTAAATTCAAACGACAGTCTGCCGTCCGCAAACCAGTGGGCGATTTCGATATTAAGCAGCCAGAATAAAATAATTCCGCCCATCGCCGCCAGGGAGTTTTTCCAGAAGCGGCTCGGTTGTTCCGGCCACCACCGCGCGGCCAACAGCGCGCCCGCGGCGCAAATGCTGTACACGCCCAAATACCAGTTCCATACGCGCGCGGCGGGAATGGGGGCCAAATCGGGGAACAGCAAGCGTAAAAAGGCAACCGCCAACAGGCCATAGCCCGTGCCCGTCAGCCCTTTGTACGGCACTCGCGTGTTCAGCCAAACAAGCGCGCAACCTTCCAGCGCCCACGCCAGGGTGAGCCATTTGCCGCCCATTTCCAGCGGGAAAATCGCTGTAAAAAAGGCCAGCGCCGCACCCGCCGCAAACGCGAGCGGCGTGATGGCTCTTTCGTCCGTTTGGCGTTGTGTCCACAGTGTTTTTACCACCGGCAGATAAACCAGCAGGAACGCGGCGGGCAAAAGCCCCCAGTGGAAATTTTTTACAACATAGTGCAGGTACAGGTAAACGGCCGTGCAAGTTGCTACGCCGGAAAGCGAAGCGGCGGCCCAAGCGGCTTTGCTTTGCCAAAAATGTTTTTTAAATACAAACGGAAACGCAAAGAACAGTGCAAAAATGCCCACGCTCCAGCCGGCCAGCGGATAAGCCGTTTGCAGGGTGAACGGAAAGACCGCTTGTACCAGCGTTGCACCCGCCAGCGCGGCAGGCAGGAACGTTGCGTTTTTGTAAATCCGCGCGGCCAGCGCGTTTAACGCGCCCATGGCCAGCACTGCACCCATAATCCAATGCGGGCTGATTAATTTGGCTTGCGGGTTTTGCAGGATAACGGCCACCAACAGCACAAAAGGCGACAGGGCAGTAAGGGCGGATAAAATATTTTCACCCGCCAGCGTTTCGTCATTTCTTTTCAATTTGCGGACTAATGTAAACAATCCGCCGCCCAATACTGCGGGAACGAAACCCAACCACATCAGGCAGAGCGTTTCGCCTGTACTCCAGTCGGTAATTTGGCCGGACAGCGAAAGAAGTATCAGTACTGTCAGCCCCATGCCGGCGGCCGCCGAAAAACGGCTCCCGCCAAAACAGCAAACACAACCGCGCCGGACATCAAAATAAACAAAAGTCCCAGCGTCATAATTGTCAGCCCAAAGGGAAGTTCCGGTTTGTTTAACAGCGCATAGGCGAGCGGCAGCATAAGGAGCGCGGGATAAAATGCGGAAAATCCCGCCGGGCAGACGGGCGCATTTTCCTGTTTGTGCCAAATGAACTCCGCACCGCCGTTGACTGCCGCAAAAACGATGAACGAACCAAATAACAGAATGGGGGAGATTTCGTTAAAGTTTGCGTTACTCCAAATAAAAAGCGTCAGAAACGCGATGATTTTCCCGGCCAGGGAAAACGGCGCGGGGAGATTTCCGCGCCCGGCCTGCCATAAAATAAGCAGGTTCACCAGTAACGTATATCCCAACAGTTTTATGGCGTCGGCAGAGCCGTGTATCATCGCCGAAGGCGCAAGCATTAACACCATGCCGGCGCATAAAAATACGCCCAGGGCGGCGGGTGCAGCACCTTTAAGTATCTGTTTGCGCGCCAGCCACGCTGCGCCAAAGGCATACAGCGAAAAGAATAAGCACACACCGTTTAATTTGTATGCTTCAAATGGCAGCGGGGAGAACAGCCAGGCGGCCTGGCTGAGCCACGTAAATACAAGCGTGCAGATTAAAAGCCCGTTCCAGCCGCGTTTGGCCGCGGCCAAGACGGAGGCCGCGTTGATGAACAGAATATACGTAAACAGCGCAATCCAGGAGTCCTGCCCGGAGTTAATAAGAAGCGGCGTTAAAAACGCGATGACGGCGCCCAAGTATCCCACATATTTGGCATTTTTTCTGACGGACGTGCCGAACGCGGCAAAAGCCGTAAGCGCAAGCAGGATAAACGTAAAGGCGGGGGGAATGAACTGGTAAAACGCGTGCGCGCAGTAGACGCTGGCGTAAATAACGGCCAGCCCGCTGCCCAGCAGCGTGTGGGCGGTTACGCGGTATTTTTCCCGGCGGATAAAGTAGCCCGCCGCGGCCAGCGCAAGTCCCAGGCCCGCGCTGCAGATAATGCGCGCCGCCGGGCTTAACAGGTCGTTTTCAACGGCGTATTTAATGCCGAAAACAAAGCCCAAAAACAGCATGAGTCCGCCAATCCAGGAGAAAAGTTTGGCGGGAGAAAATTCAACGGAAGGCGCTTTTTCTGCGGCCGGCTGGGCTTCTGCGGCCAACACGGGCTCCGCCTGGGGCGGCACTTCGTTTTCAAGCGGACGCGTGGGCGTTTCGGGTTCCACGGGGGACGGTTCCGTGTCAAAAATAACGGATTCTTGCATTGAGATGACCGGTTCCGGCGCGGGTTGGGTTTCCTGCGGGGGCGTGTCGGTTTGGGCGGGAGGAATTTCCGCCGGGGCGTTCTGCCGGGTTTGTTCCTGCAGTTGTTTTTCCAACTTTTGCACGCGGTAGCGCAGGCCGTTTACCCGGTCGCTTACCACCAGGTGGCGTACCCATAAAATAACCGTTGCAATAAAGAGTAAAGCTGTAAGTGCTTCCATAAATTCTCCTAAAAAATCCCGCGCGTCGGCGGGATTTTTTAAATTTATTTGGTTACGTCAGCCAGTTGGGTTTGGAACTCGTCGCCTAAGCTGGGGCTGAATCCTTCCCAATGTTTGATGGCGCGGTGTTTTTTATCAAACAGGATAGCGTGCGGCAAGCCGTTTACGTCCAGGCTTTGCGCCACCTCGCCGCCTTCATACAAAGCGGTGACGGTAAACCCGTGTTCTTTGGCCGCTTTGGCTACGGCTTCGGCGTCGTTATCCATAAATACGGCTACGATTTCAACCTGGTCGCCGTATTTTTCTTCGGCAGCCATCACCGCGGGCATGGATTTTTTGCACCACGGACACCAGGAACCCATAAATACCATCAAAACGGGTTTGCCTTTGTAATCGGTGGACGTCCAGACGGTTTCTTCTTCCGCTACGACGGGAAGTTTTACTTCGCCCAAAGTGGGCACTTCGGGCAGCGGTTTGAACATGCACGCCGCGGCAAAAATGGCCAGGACGGCGGTGAAACATAATTTTTTCATATTTTCTCCTTTTTAATGCGGGAAATCCGCCCTTGCGGGCTCCGTATATGATAGAATACAAAAGATGGGTAAATTAATCAATTATTTGGGATGGCTGTTAGGCGAGCGCGTGGATATTTTAATCATGCCCCGCCTGGGAGGGTCCGTTAAGTTTAAAGTGCGCGTGCTGACGTTGGTGCTGCTGGCGGCGCTGTGGCTGCTTGTCACGCTGGCGGGACTGTTGTTTTTTATCCGCGCGTACGACTATAACATCACCAAGGCCGACAACGAACTGATGCGCGTAAAAATGAAGCTGATCGGCGATGAACTGGAACGCGGCCGCAAATACCTGGAACTTACCCGTACCACCGATACCCAAATGCGCCAAATGCTCGGGATGCCGGGCGGCAAATTCATCAACCTGCCCAAAGGCTGGGAAGCCGCCAAAGAAAAAGAAGACGAGCGCGCGCGTGAATTATTGGGCAAAGATTTGAAAGACTTAACCGCCGAAGAGTTTGAAAAATACGTGGACTCTATTGAAGAGCATGCCAAAACGCGTTTGGCCAGTTTCCAGGAAATTGCCTGGTACTTCGCCAACCGCCGCGAAGGCTTGAACTCAACGCCTTCTATCCGGCCGTCTTCGGCGCGTATCAGCTCCGGCTTTGGCTACCGCTTAGACCCGTTCGGCCAGCGTACCACCAAACGCCATAACGGTATTGATTTTGCCGGCAAGCCCGACAGCCCGATTTTCGTCACCGCCGACGGCGTCGTGCGGCACGCGGGCTGGGTGCCCAGCTACGGGCAGGCCATTTTGGTGGATCACGGCTTCGGCTATTCCACCTTATACGCACACACTACGGGCGTGCGCGTGAAAGCGGGCGACGTAGTCAAACGCGGCGATAAAATCGCTACCATGGGTTCCAGCGGGCGTTCCACCGGGACGCACCTGCACTACGAAGTGTGGAAAGACGGACAGGCCGTAAATCCGCGCAACTATTTTAAATAATTTTAGGAGGACGTTATGGGATTTTTAAAGAAAGATTCGGATTTCTCTTCCGGCGAACACTACTCGGTGGTCAGCGCGGAATGTTACTTCCAGGGTACGCTGAGCGTGCAGGGCTCCCTGCGCGTGGACGGTACGCTGGAGGGGTCCGTTGACAACGCCCGCCACGTAATCGTGGGGACGGACGGGAAAGTTTTGGGTGACGTGACGGCCCAAATCGTCGTATGCGGCGGCGTGATTGAAGGCAACGTTTGCGCCGACATGCTGGAAGTGCTGGCCCCGGCCTCCATTAAAGGCGATATCCGCGCCAAAAAAATGATTGTGGAAGAAGGCGGACGCATCGAAGGACTGTGCGTCATCGGCGGAGCGACGGAAGAAGCCGCCGAAGAAGAACAAGAAGAAGACGACGAAAACGGCAAAAAAAGCAAAAAATAAACGGGAGATTACAGTATGATTTCGTTTCTGATTAGACATAAAAAAATAATTCTTATCATCACGCTCGCCTTTTTCTTGGGCAGCATTGTGTCTTTGGGCGCGGACGCGTACCGCCGCGGCAGTTTCGGCACCGTGGCCGCCACCGTGGGCTCTAAGGACATTACCAACCGCCAGCTCTACCGCATTACCGACGATTATGCCCGTAACCTGCGCAACCAGGGTACCGACGTGGACGAAACTGTTTTGAGCGTGCTTCGCCAGGAAGTGTTGGCGATGCTTATCAGCGAAGAAATTTTGAACCAATCCGCCCAAAACGCCGGGTTGGCCGTGGCCGATTACGAAGTGGCGTATGATATCCAAAGCTCTCCTTTTTTCAACCAAAACGGACAGTTTAACAAGGCCGCTTACGAAGCCGCCGTTAAACGCGCCGCCGGCATGACGCCCGCCGAATTTGAAGAACAATTCCGCCGCGGCAAATTGTCCGACCGCTTCCGCGGGGTGTTGTATTCCCACTTTAAATTAACTCCCGCCGAAATTAAGCAGGCTTATAGAGTCCAGCACGGCAATTTGAAAAACTTTGAAGCGAACAAAAAAGATTTTGCCGCCCAGTTGCTGGATACCAAAATGGAAACGGCGCAAAAAGCGTTTTTTGACCAGTTCAACGAAAACGTGGATATCAAAACCTTTTTACAGGACTAATGTATGGCAAACGAAGTGTTAGTGGTGGGCTCCGTAGCTTTTGATACGATTGAAAACGCCAACGGCCGCGTCAAACGCGTGCTGGGCGGCGCGGCGAGTTACGCTTCCGTCTGCGCCAGCTATTTTGCGCAGCCGTCGGTGGTGGCCGTCGTCGGTACCGACTTTACGGATACGGACCGCGCTCCGTTTGTAAAACGCGGGGTGGATTTGTCCGGCCTGGAAGTGAAAGAAGGAAAAACGTTCCATTGGGGCGGCAGCTACGACAAAGATTTTAATACCGCTGTCACCAAGTTTACCGATTTGAACGTTTTTAAAGATTTCAATCCCGTACTCAGCGCGGAACAAAAAAACGCCAAAGCGGTATTTCTGGCCAATATTGACCCGGAACTTCAGCTTTCTGTTTTAAAACAGGTTAAAAAACCGCGTTTGGTGGCGTGCGATACGATGAATTATTGGATTTCGTCTAAAAAAGAAGCATTGTTGGAAGTCGTCGAGCGCATTGACATCTTCTTTTTGAACGAAACCGAAGCGCGCCAGCTGACCGGCGAATACAAC
>JAUNWB010000084.1:5678-6279 GCA_030540535.1 Elusimicrobiales bacterium | reverse complement strand
CAACGCCCGGCTCCGACAGCCGGGCGTTTTGTTTTTCCCCGCCGGAAAAAGTATAATATGAATAAATTTGAACAAGGAGAATTTTATATGACCACCATTTCCTGCACTTATACGGGCGACGGCGAAACGAAACTCGTCCACGGCCCGACCGGCTCCGTCCTGGAAACCGACCTTCCGCCCGACAATGGCGGCAAAGGGCGCCGTTTTTCCCCCACCGATTTACTGGCCTCGGCCTTCGCCTCGTGCGTACTGACGATTATGGGCAAAATGGCCGCCGTACGCAAAGAAAACTTCGAAGGGACCCAAATTTCCATCGATAAAATCATGGCCGACAAACCGCGCCGCGTGGCCGAGTTTGTATTGGACATTACGTTCCCCGCGCATTTTACCGACGCGCAGAAAAAGCTGTACCTTTCCGCCGTCAACGCCTGCCCCGTACACCAAACGCTCCACCCGGACGTAAAAGTAACGGTCAACGTAAAATAAGTGTTTTTAATCTATCCCCGGCCCTTTGGACCGGGGATTTTTTTATGGGCAAATTTATATAATAAGGGTATATGGCAAAAATAAACTGGCGCGAAGCATACGCCAAAACGAAAGA
>JAUNWB010000084.1:0-5668 GCA_030540535.1 Elusimicrobiales bacterium | reverse complement strand
TATTAAAATTTCCTTTAAAAAATATACGCTGTTTTTGGTGCATTTGACGCCGCACCAAAACATCGCGCAGACCATTTTGGCTTATACGTTTTTGGGGTGGATTGCTCTTTCCTTGCCGTTTATGAACACGACGGACGTATCCCTGCTGGATAACCTGTTCACCTCCGCCGCGGCCGTTTCCACCACCGGGCTTAACAGCGTCAATTTCGCCGATTCCTACACTTTTTTGGGCAAACTGGTGGTTCTTATCCTCATCCAAATCGGCGGGGTGGGGTACATGACGTTCTCCTCGTTCGTCTATTTATCATTTTCAGAGCGGCACCGCCTGCGCAAATACCAGCAGGAAAATTTAAATGCCGAAGTGTCTTTACCCAAAACGCTCAAACTGCCGGACTTTTTATGGGCCGCCGTCGGGTTTACCGTGATTGCGGAGCTGATTGGTGCGGTATTTTTGTTCAACTATTTCCGCCATCACGATTTCGGTATGTTCGACGCCGCCTGGTACGGCATATTCCATAGCGTGTCGGCATTTTGTACAGCGGGTTTTTCGCTGTGGCCCAACAGTCTGGAAAACTTTGCCGACAGCAAGACGATGAACATCGTCATTTCCTGTTTGGCGCTTTCCGGCGCGATGGGTTTTATCGTGGTAACGGACGTATTTAATTTTATCCGCCGCAAAACCAAACAAATCTCGTTTACTACCAAAATTATCGTCATCGCCACGGCCGGTATGGTATCTTTCGGTACGTTTACGCTGTTTGTAACCACACCGGGCATTACGCTTTTGGAAGCGTTCTTCCAGTCCGTCTGCGCGATGACGACGGCGGGTTTTAATACCGTCAACGTGGGTGGATTATCCTCGTGTTCGCTGCTTATTTTAGTTCTGTTAATGAACATAGGCGGTTCCCCCTCCGGCACGGCGGGCGGTATGAAAACCACCACTTTTTGCAGTATGCTCGCCATTATGTACAACCGCCTGCGTTTGAACACGCGCGTGGAATTTTTGGGCCGCCGCCTGCCGCTATTGCGTTTGTATGCGGCCACCTCCATGTTTTTGGTATACGCATTCTTTTTGTTTGTCAGTGTATTTTTGCTGACCTGGACGGAAGACTTGCCGTTTATCGGCCTCGTGTTTGAATCTTCCGCCGCGCTGGGTACGGCGGGGCTTTCTACGGGGATTACGTCCCAGTTATCCGCACTGGGCAAACTAATCATCATCGCCACGATGATTGTGGGACGCATCGGTGTTGTAACGTTTGGCATGGCCCTTTTGGCGCATGACAAAGACGACGATGACGAAGACGACAAGCCCGTTAAAACCGAAGACGTGGCGGTATAGAGGAACTTATGAAATTTTACTTAATCAGCCTGGGATGCCCCAAAAACTTAACCAACAGCGAGGAATTTTCCGCACGCCTCCTGGCCAACGGCCACGAGATGGTTTTTAACCCCGAAGAAGCGGACGAAATCATCGTTAATACCTGCGGGTTTATCGACTCCGCCGTGCAGGAAGCCAAAGAAGAAATCCGCTGGGCGTTAGCGCAAAAAAAGGCGGGCGTCGTCAAAAAAGTAGCCGTGACGGGGTGCCTGGTCGAACGTTTTAAAGAAGCTGTGGCTAAAGAATTTCCGGAAATTGACACGCTGTTTTCCATTTCCGCGCAGGAAACCATCGAAGAAACCCTCACCCAACAAGGCGTTATTTTGGAGCCTTTGCCGAAATCCCTTTATCTGCCGGAATATAAAATGAGTTTAACCGCCCCGCACACCGCCTATCTGAAAGTGGCGGACGGGTGCAACAACCGCTGCGCTTATTGCACGATTCCGTTCATCCGCGGCGTGTACCGCTCCAAACCGATGGAAGACGTACTGCGCGAAGCCGAACTGATGACGCAAAACGGCGTGAAAGAAATTTCGCTTATTGCGCAGGATACCACGTCTTACGGCATGGATTTGTACGGCAAGCCGCAGCTGGTGGAACTCTTGGAGAAACTGCTCAAAATCGACGGTTTGGGGCGACTTCGCATTATGTACGGCTACCCGCACCGCGTCACCAAAGAACTCGCGCGGCTGATGGCGGGGACGGACAAAATTTTCCATTATATCGACATTCCCCTCCAGCACATCGCCGACCCGGTGTTAAAACGCATGAACCGCCATTGTGACGCGGCGCAAATCCGCGCTACGCTGGACATGCTCAAAACCGAAGTGCCGGACATTTCCTTACGCACGAATTTTATCGTCGGCTTCCCCGGCGAAACGGAAGCGGATTTTAAGGAACTTCAAAAATTCATTCAGGAATACGAGTTTGACAACATGGGCGTATTTGAATACTTCCGCGAACCCGGCACCGCCGCCTATGATATGGAACAAATCGCGCAGGAAGTAAAAGCGGAACGTTCCGCGGCCCTCGTGGAAACGCAAAGCCGCGTCATCGACCGTATCAACAAACGGTTGCTCGGCACCACCTTAGAAGCGATTGCCGACGGACCCGATTTCGGCCGCACCTACAAAGACGCGCCGGATATCGACGGCAAAGTAACGTTTACAAAACCGGTGGAAACGGGAAGTATTTTCAAAGCCCGCGTGGTGGCGGCGGAAGGTTACGAACGCGAACTGGAACCGCTGGAAGAATAATTTAGAAGTAACACAGCCCCCGGCCCCGCCGGGGGTTCTTTTTCATAAAAAGACCCGGGCCGCTGTTCGTGCCCGGGTTCCAAAAATTTCCGCATTTATAATTGGTTGGTCAGTCCGTTAATTAAAAAGTACGTCCAGGCCAGTTCCATGGGCTCCGTCATTTCCTCGGAGTTCTCGAAATCCTTTTCAAACAGCCGCTCCGTCAGCTCATCCACAAATGCCGGGTCGGAAATACCCAGGCTCATTTCTTTGTTAACGTACAGGCTCATTTTGTCGAAATTGGCCGAGCCCACCACCGCCCAGCCGTCATACACGGCGGCTTTGACATGGCTCATCCCGTTATAAAAATACACGCGCACGCCGTTTTTAAACAGTTTGTTGGCCATAAAACGGTTGTTTTTATCCATAATGCCCACGTCGTTTTTGCCGGGCAGAATCACGCGAACGTCCACCCCGCGGCCGCGCGCGGCGATTAACTCTTTCACGATGCGGTCGTCGGAAAAATACGCGTTTTCGATATAAATGCGTTTTTTGGCGCGGCGGATGGCTTCGCGCTGGGCGTCAAAAATTTCGGAATCGTTGGGTTTGGTGTACATCAGCCGCACGTCAATCATGCCGGACGCGGCGCGGTTTACTTCACGCTGTTTTTTGCTGAACAGCTTGCGGTATCCGGCGGCCCAGTCGCCGCCCCACCCGGTGAACGACCAATTCTGATAAAAGTTCTTTACCAGCCGCCCGACCACGGGCCCTTCCAGCGCCACCATCATATCGTGCCACGTGTAGCGGTACTCTTCGCCGATGTTCATCCCGCCCGTGTAGGCCAGTTTGCGGTCGATAATATACACTTTGCTGTGGTCAAACGTACTCCACGGGTTTAAATGCGTGCGCGCTTTGGCACGGGATTTTTTGCGGATATACGACGTAATATATTTAGGCATTACAAAATCTTCCGCCGGTTTTAATTCCGGGTTCTTGCCCGAATTAAGCACGGTGTTGAGTTCGTCCACCACTACGCGCACGTCAATCCCTTCGGCGGCGCGTTTTTTCATCACGTCGGCGATAGACAAGCCGTACGGGTCCGCCATAAAAATATACACGCTTGTAAAAATGCTCTCCTGCGCGCGCTGCATGGCCAGCATAAAATGCGGGAAGAACTCCTGCCCGTCAATTAAAAGCGTTACGCTTGCTTTGTAATTTTGTTTGCTGATATGTTTATCGAGCCATTTATTAAAATCGGTCAAATCCATTTCTTCGCCCGACAAATTAAGAGGAGGCACTTCGTCCAAATCGCCCACGTGCGGAGGGAACATCGTATACACGCTGGAAGTCCCCGCCGCAAACAACCGGTGCGATGTGGTAAACGGCGCTTTTACCGCACCCCACAAGTGGCTTTTGATAAAAAAGGAATAAATAAACGAAGCGGAAAACCCCAGCGAGGTCATCTCTTTTTTTACTTCATAATAATCCGGCAATACAAGCCGCACGCCCAAATCGTTCTGCGTATCCACATACACGTAAGGGGACATGGGAACATTGTCCAGCCGCAGTAAAAACCGCGTGTAAGACGTGCCGGAAGCCGCCGTCATTTTTTTAAGCTGTTCATAAGCCAGGCGGGCAAATTGCGCCGCGTCCAATTTACCGACGATTGCTACTTCGCCCGGCGCGTCTTTAAGCAAAATCAAGTCCGCCGATCCGTCCGCCCGGCGCAAGAGCATGGTTTCCTGCGTGTTTAAAAAGATAATCAGACCCTGGTTTTCATGTTCCGGCACCAGCGGGAGGAGCGTCTGCTTGATTACTTCCCCCCACTCCCGGCCGACAATGGCCACCGGCTGTTTATCCGGGAACGCGTCCCCTTTTTTTACGCCGCGGAGTGATAATAACGCTTCATCCATCCCGGTTTCTTTTAAATCCGCCGTAAAATAAAACGGTTCATTTTCCCAGGCGTAGCGGATAAACAGTTTCCCGCCGGAAACAAACGCCGCCGCCGGGTCCGCCCGGTGGGTAGCCACACTGCGGAGCATATCCGTCTTACGCGTGGAATGGGAACAGGCGGCCAGCCCCGCCGCCGCTAAAAGCAACAGAAATAAACGAAAAATCTTCATATGGGTATTCTACAAAATCCGGCCGTACGGCGCGCCCAATTAGGGTATAATAAATTTATGCCCTATACCTTTAAAAACGCTTATTTCTCCGCAGTGGCGGACGTACTGTCCAAAATCGAGAAAACCCAATCCGCCCGGATGGAAACGGCCGCCCGGCTGACGGCAGACACGCTTGAAAAAGGCGGCGTCATTCATACGTTTGGCTGCGGCCACAGCGCAAGCGCGGCCCTGGAGCCATTCCACCGAAGCGGCTGTTTTGCTGCCGTCAACGCAATTCTGGACCCGGGACTGATGTTCCAATGCGGCGCCTTGGCCGGAACCGCTTTCGAACGGTTGGAAGGTTACGCAAACGCCGTCCTGGCGCGCCACGAACTGAACCCGCAGGACATTCTGTTTGTTTTTTCCAATTCCGGCCGGAACCCGGCGGGTGTGGACGCCGTTTTATACGCCCAAAAGCAAGGGGTAAAAACGGTAGCCGTTACCGCCGCGGGAGCGCACACGCAAAGCAAATCCCGCCACTCCAGCGGCCTGTTGTTAAAAGACGCGGCAGACTTAACGCTCGATAACTGCTGCAGCGCCAACGAAACCGCCTTAGAAACGGCCGGCGTACAGACGGGGCCGGTGTCGTCCGTCGTATCTTCCTGCTTGTTCCACGCGGTGCTTGTGCGCGCGGCGGAAATACTGGCGGAAAAAGGGCTTGAACTGCCCGTTTACAAAAGCAGCAACGCGGGCGGGGACGAACACAACACCCGGCTGGAAAAGAAATATCACGGACGCATTAAATACTTAAGATGATTCAATTTATTCAAGAAATTATTTCCCGGCTGGATCCGCACCGCCAGAGTTTCCTGTTTTTTAAATGGAATTTTTGGCGGGTTTTGTGCGTGCTGGCGGCGATATGGTGCGTATTTCAATGGCAGGGCGAAGGATTT
>JAUNWB010000083.1 GCA_030540535.1 Elusimicrobiales bacterium | reverse complement strand
AGCGGTATCCCTTGTAAATACTGTGTTGAACTTTCTCGCTCTGCCGCCAGATATCCTTGCCGTTTTTATTGCAGAAGCTGTTTTTTTCTATAGGTATTTTAGGCTAATTGGCATGTGTTTAAAACGGGTTAATCCACAAGAGGGTTGACCCGTTTTTTTTTTTTTATAAACTGGACAAAACGGGTTGATTTTTGGGCTTCAAAAGATTATCCTATATATAGCCTTTTAATTTTACCCGCTGAGGAGTTTTTTATGAAAAAAGGTTTCACTTTGATAGAACTGTTGGTTGTCGTGCTGATTATTGGTATTTTAGCGGCGGTGGCGTTGCCGCAGTACGAAAAAGCCGTCTGGAAAAGCCGTTATGCGGCCATGCTCCCTTTGGCGGACGCTTTGGCCCGGGCGGAGGAAGTGTATTTTATTGCAAACGGTTCTTATTCATCAACAGTTGACAATTTGGATATTGGGGAAGAAATTTGTACGGGAGGGGACGATATGCGCTGCGGCGATTGGGGTATCGATTTGTTAGGTTCGGATACCGTGAGGGACGCCTGGGTGCAAATGAGCTTTTGCCCGTCTGTGTCGCGGTCTGCTTCCGCTGTAGAGTGTAAAACAAAAGCTGATTATTTATATACCATTTATTTGACCGGTTATTCAACGGGGCCCGGGCGGAAATGTATAGGCAAAACGACAAAGGGAATTGCCTTTTGCAAATCGTTAAAACATTGAGAATTTTTTGTGTCCCTAGGCCGGTTTTATAGTTGTTTGTTTATCTTTTCTGCGGCCATCAGGTTGTTAATAAAAATCCATTTTTGGGTTTGCTTTTATGGCACCCCTTTGGCCGGTTGTCTAAAACAAAAATTCAAGAATGACAACGGGCGGGAGTCGTTGGCTGTTTGCCGTTTATGCGGCCTTTTAGATTGCCAATAAAAATCCATTTTTGGGTTCGCTTTTATGGCACCCCTTTGGCCGGTTATCTAAAACAAAAATTCAAGAACGACAACGGGCGGACTTGTTCGAGGCTGTTTTAGCCGAGTTGTCCGCCCGTCCTTTGAATTTTTGTTTTAGCGGCCCGGGGTGAGGGTCTTTTGGATACTTTTCTTCCCAAAGAAAAGTATCAAACGAGTCCTTGGTCCAGAATCGCGTAGGCCACTTTTTTAAATCCGGCGATGTTCGCGCCCGCCATGTAGTTGCCTTTCAGGCCGTATTCTTCGGCCGCAGCCAAACAGCTTTGGTGAATACTGTTCATAATACGGCGGAGGTATTGGTCTACTTCTTCGCGCGTCCAGTAAATACGCATGCTGTTTTGCGTCATTTCCAGGCCCGACACGGCCACGCCGCCGGCGTTGGAAGCCTTGCCGGGAGAATACAAAATCCCCGCGTTTTGGAACGCGTCCACCGCTTCGGGCGTGCAGGGCATGTTGGAGCCTTCGCATACGCACATGCAGCCGTTTTTTAACAGTTCTTTGGCGTCGGATTCATGCAGTTCGTTTTCGCAGGCGGTGGGGCAGGCTACGTCGCACGGAATGTCCCACGTTTTTTTGCCGGGGCGGAAGTGCGCTCCTTTGAATTTTTTGTCGTATTCTTTCAGGCTTGCGCGGCGAACAAACACCAAATCTTTCAAAAAAGCCAGCCGTTCTTCGTCTACGCCGTACTCATCGTAAATGCTGCCGTCGTAATCCATAAACCCGACGACCTTCGCCCCCAGCTGGGTCAGTTTTTCAATCGCGTAAATACCCACGTTGCCGCAGCCGGATACAATGGCCGTTTTTCCTTTTAAATCATCTCCGCGCGTGGCCAGCATGTTTTGCGCAAAGTAGGCTACGCCGTAGCCCGTGGCTTCCGGGCGCAAAAGGCTGCCGCCCCAGTTGGGTTTTTTGCCGGTAAACGCGCCGGTAAAATCGTTCGTCAGTTTTTTGTATTGGCCGAACATGTAGCCGATTTCGCGCGCGCCGCAGCCCAAGTCCCCTGCCGGAATATCGGTGTGATAGCCGATGTGGTGGTACAGTTCGTTGATAAACGAATGGCAAAACCGCATGACTTCGGCGGCGGATTTGCCGCGCGTGTCGAAATCGCTTCCGCCCTTGCCTCCGCCCAAGGGGAGCGTCGTCAGGCTGTTTTTGAAGGTTTGTTCGAACCCTAAAAATTTAAGCGCGTCCTGCGTTACCGTTTCATGAAAGCGGATACCGCCTTTGTACGGCCCCAGCGCGCTGTTGAACTGCACGCGGAAACCGCGGTTTACGTGTATGCCTCCTTTGTCATCCTGCCACGGAACGCGGAAGATGATGATGCGTTCGGGTTCCACGATGCGTTCCAAAATTTTTTCTTTAATGTAGACGGGATTTTGTTCCAGTACGGGTTTTAATGTGCTGACAACTTCAAACACCGCTTGGTGAAAGACTTTTTGTGCGGGGTCTTTTTTGGTTTGGGCGGCCAGAAACTCGGTAATATAAGCGTTTGTATCCATACTCCCTCCTGGTGCGGCTTGTACCCCTATTATAAATTTCCGCCGCGGGAAAAGCAAGGGTCCTTTTCCGGCGGAAAATATGCTACCATATACAAAATCCGCGCGCCGTTTGCGCACGAGGGAAATTATGAAACTATCTGCCAATATGGAAGATTATTTGGAAGCCGTGTCTTTTTGCGCCAATGAGGAAGGCGTCGCCCGCGTGAGCGACATCCGCGACATGCTGGGCGTAAAAACTCCCAGCGTTACGGGCGCCATGAAGGCACTTGCGGAAGCCGGCTATGTACGCCACCAGCCCTACAGCGGCATTGAACTGACGGCCAAAGGCCGCCGCGCCGCCGAAGACGTTAAAAAACGTCACGCCATTTTAAGCCGTTTCCTGCGGCAGGTGCTGGGCGTAAACCCCAAAACGGCCGATATGGACGCGTGCAAAATGGAACACGCCGTCAGCCGCGAAACGCTCGAAAAACTCCACGCTTACCTGCATAAACAAACCGGAACGGAAGAATAACGAAACGCTTATTTCGTTTTTTTTCTATCATGCTTAAAAACAGGAGAAATTTTTTATGGAATCTATGAACGAAATGGAAAAGCAATTAAAAGAGTTGATGGAAAACGGAGAGTTTGAGAAGGCATTGTCCCTAAGCAACGAGGTTTTGAAAGCATATCCGCAAGAAGCAAAACCCTATTTTTTAAAAGCGTGCGTGTTATGGAACAAAAGCGAAGTGTTTGATCTTCCCCGCGAAGAATTTAGCGATTTACTTAAAAAAGCGACGGATTTAGATCCTCATTTCTCGGCGCCGCACAAATTGTGGGCGTATGCCAACTTATTGCTGGGGTACCCGGATATGGCGGAAACGGGATATACGCGCGCAATTGAAGCGGACCCGCAGGATTTGGACGCGTACTGCGAACGCGGCGAAGTAAGAATGCGGTTGGGAAAACATCAAGAAGCTATAGAAGATTTTACCGTTGTAATTAATGCCGGAGAGGGTGGAAACCGCGCTTATGCCTTCCGTGCGGATTCTTATCTTGCCTTGAAAAATTATGACGCCGCGGAAAAAGATTATTTAAAAGCGACTGAATTAGAATCCGGTTACGGCGGCGGTTATTTCGGTATCGGCCAAATCAGAATGGCGCAGAACAATTTTGAGGCTGCCATAGAAAATTTTTCCAAAACGATTGAGATGTTTCCCGATTACTCTCCGGCGTATGGTCTGCGCGGCAACGCCAAGACTCAAACCGGAGATATTTTAGGCGCGTTGGAGGATTTTCAAAAGGCGTTGGATTTATCTCCCGAGGACGAAAACGCATTAATCGCCGTGCAAACGCTTCAAAATGATTTGCTGTCGGAGGTACCGGCGGGAACCCATTATATGCGGGTAACGCTTAAGAACGGGCGGAAGGCGATGATTGTACCCATAGACGGAACTCCCGTTACAATGTATGATTTGGAACCGGCAAAAGAGCCGGATGAAAAAATTACCGAAGGGGAGTTAAGCGAAACGGAAGAGCAATCTGCCGAAGGACCCGTCCTTGCAGAAACAGATCCGGTAGATCCAGCCCGTGCCCGCGAATTGGGAAAACAGTTAATTCGGGAATGCGGATTCGGTCATTTGGATAAAGTGCGCGAACTGATTGATGCGGGAGCGGATCTTAATTTGGAACTGTTTAGCGAAACGCCGCTGCTAAAAGCGATAAAAGGTAAATACGCCGAAGTGGTAAAAGTGCTGCTGGAGTCGGGTGCAGACGTAAACGCCGTAACCAAATCGGGCAAAACCGCGTTGGACACTGCCGTGGTTTGGGAGGATTCCTCCGTGCTGGAAGTTTTGTTGGCGCATACGGGGATAAACGTCAATGCGACAGACTCCGGCGGAAACACGGCGCTGATGACAGCGGCGAAAGCCGGCAAGCTGACCGCGCTTAAGATGCTGCTTGCGGCGGGGGCGGGTTTAAACGTCAAAAATAAACGCGGCCAGACGGCGTTGGGTTTGGCGCGTTCGTGCAACCGCGCGGAAGCGGCGGAACTGTTGGCAGCCGCCGGCGCAGCCGAGTAGTGCGTGGACGGAGATTTTTAAAGAGGAGGAACAGTTTTTGGGTTCCTCCTCTTTTGTGTTTGTTGCGGTATACATTCCCCCTAAATTTTCTATAATATAATTATCCTTAATTATACGGAGTGAATTGTATCATGGCAAAGAATAAGTATTCCCATACCGTTTTGCTTCCCAAGACGGATTTCCCCATGCGCGCGGGACTTGCGCAAAAAGAACCCAAAATTTTAGACTTCTGGAAGTCCATCAACCTCTACGAAGCCATGCTTAAAAAGAACGAAGCCGGCAAACATTTTGTTCTGCACGACGGGCCGCCTTACGCCAACGGCAAAATTCACATCGGCCACGCTTTGGATAAAACGATTAAGGATATTATTATTAAAAGCCGCGCGATGACGGGTTACTACACCCCTTACGTGCCGGGGTGGGACTGCCATGGCCTGCCCATTGAACAGGCTCTTTTAAAAGAATTAAAACAAGACAAAAAACACATCACGGACGTGCCCGCTTTCCGCAAAAAAGCGCGCGAGTTCGCCGCCAAATTTATCGACCTCCAGCGCCAGGGTTTTAAACGGTTAGGCGTGCAGGGCGACTGGGATAACCCGTACCTTACGATGGCCCCGCGCTACGAAGGCATCACCATCGGCGTATTTTTGGATTTGATTGAAAAAGGCTACGTTTACAAAGGCCAGAAAACGATTACGTGGTGTTCCCATTGCGAAACGGCCTTGGCCGACGCGGAAACCGAATATAAAGATATTTCTTCCCCGTCTATTTACCTGCGTTTTAAACTCGTAAACCCGGACCAAAAAATCCTGGGCGATTTGGACTACACCAAACCCGTCAGCCTCGCCGTGTGGACGACCACTCCGTGGACGATTCCCGCCAACTGCGCGGCCGCCGTTTCCAATACGGAAGATTACTCCGTGCTTAAAGACGCCAAAACGGGTGAATACTATATCGTAGCCGAAAAACTGGCCGAAGAATTTTTAAAGAACACCGGGCTCGACTGCACGCAGGCCGGCAAAGTGGCCGGTGCCGATTTGGTGGGTATGAAGTATTATCACCCGCTTACGCATAAAGAAAACCCGGTCATCTGGACCGACTTTGTAACCATGGACGCCGGTGTGGGTATCGTACATATCGCCCCCGGCCACGGTGAAGAAGACGCCGCCGCCGGCAAACAATGGGGCCTGGAAGCGTTCTGCCCCGTGGACGAAAAGGGTTGTTACACCAAAGATTCCGGCATTTTTGAAGGCATGCACGTGTTCGAAGCCAACCCCTTGATGGTTAAAAAGCTGGACGAACTCGGCGCGCTCATTAAAGAGCAGGAAATCACGCACAGCTATCCGCACTGCTGGCGCTGCCATAACCCGATTATCTTCCGCGCCACGGAACAGTGGTTCATGAACATCGATAAAGACGGTCTGCGCCAAAAACTCATGAAGAATTTGGACAACGTCAAATTCTATCCCGCGGGCGGCGAAGAACGCATGCGCTCCATGATCGGCCTGCGCCCGGACTGGTGTCTTTCCCGCCAGCGCTTCTGGGGTACGCCGGTTACCATTTTGTATTGTAAAAAATGCGGTAAGCCGCAGATTGACCATAAACTTTTTGAGTTTATCAAAGCGCGCGCTATGGAAGAAGGTTCCGATTTTTGGTTTACCGACCCGGTGGAAAAACTCATGCCGGAAGGCTACCACTGCGAATGCGGCGGCACCGAATTTAGAAAGGAAACGGACATCTTGGACGTATGGCTCGACTCCGGCGTTTCCTGGGCGG
>JAUNWB010000082.1 GCA_030540535.1 Elusimicrobiales bacterium | reverse complement strand
GATTGGCTTTTTTTAAGGAGATGAAGATGCAATATTTGAAACGGATGTTTTCCTGGCAGGGAAATGCTTCACGGAAAGAATTTATTGGATTTTATTTGTCTTATTTTTCCATAGCAGGATTACTCATTTGGATCGCATTTTTTGCGGTACTGCTTCACGTTTCATCCGATTATTCCGGTATAAAAATGCTGACTTTAACCATCGCCGCAAGCAGTACAGCTGTTTTTTGTCTGGCCGTTGCGCGCCGGATGAGAGCCTGTGCAATTTCGCCGTGGTGGGCTCTTCTTTTCTTTCCCCTGTCTTATATTCCCCGCATAGGGAAATTTATTTCTGTACTTATGTTCTTATGGCTTTTAATTACCCCAACCGGTAAGGATAAAACGGAGGACTCGCCGACTTTTTTATCGGCAAACATTGTTTTCTTCTCCCTTAGTTGTATTCTTCCGTTTATTCTGCTCTTTACAACCGTAACTATTTTAAAACCCAAAAAAGGCGCCGAACTGCCGAAAACGCAAACCCAAGCAGAATCCCCCGCGCCGCTGCCGGTTGTAAACAGCATAGAAAAATATCTTCCCCCGACGGAAAAAGGCACAAAGCCGTCCCCCGCTGCAACAAAAACAGCAGCCGCAAACCTGCCTGCGCCGGAAGTTTCTGTTTTGGCACAAACGAAACAATGGGTAACCCTTCCTCAAGCGTGTTCATCCGTCTGCCGGGAGAATAATCCCGCTCCCGCCAACTGCCGCGAGATGCTGACTGCAGACAAACAATGGAAGCTGTGTCTGCAGCGTTCTGCGGGGAGAAACCCCACATTCTCCCAAACGCTTGTAAACAGACAAGGAAGGACGATTGAAAAAATTACTTTTTCATCCGACAAACAACCCTTGTGGATGGTCCACTTTTACAAAAGCGAACCCAAAGAAATATTTATCAACCTGGCCAACTCCGTATTTTTCTATATTATAGATTCCCCCTCTTTTGAGTTGGATGAAAGCACGCTGCTCTATAAACACCCGCCCTATATGGATACGAAAGTATCCCTGCAAATCCATCCCGACGGACAATGGAATTTGGTGCGCTACAACAAAGACGGCTCCTCCGTCAAATACCATAACACCAAACAACCTTTTTCTACACCGTGGAAGGGCTTTCAGCCCAGCTTTCAGTATCTGCAAAAGGCATTCCCGCGATGAAAAATATCAACTTAAGGAGAAAACTATGAACTGGAAAAACCTCTTTCGTTTTACTCCCCGCGCCGGACGGGAAGAATTTGCCGCCGTAGGCCTTGTATGCAACTTGCTGACGTTTGGGAGTCTGGTGCTTTCTTTTTGGCTGATGAGTGCCTCCATTCCCATGCAACATGCGCTCCTGGCGCAGGCGCTTATGCTCCCCGTGTCTTTACTGGCGTTTTGGGTGGGGCTTGCGCTTTATTCCCGCCGGTTGCACGATTTTAATTTGTCGCTGTGGTGGTATATTTTATATGTGGTTATCACTACGGGGATTTCGCTTTGCTCCAAAGCCGGGGCGCTTTTCGTCAGCGTGCTGGGCGTTTGCGTGTGGGCGTTTTTGGCGCTCAAAAAAGGCTCCGCTGAAGAAAACCGCTTTGGCGAAAAAGCCGAACCATTTTTTCCGCACAGCTTTGGATTTTCCGCTTTTTGCCTAACGGCCGCGCTCGGGATTTTGGTGGCCGCCGCCATGGCCGGGTTTTCCAAATATGCGGTGGAACACTCCGCCGTTTCCCAACGGCAAACGGCCGCCTACTCCGCGCGTTTCTAATCTTTTTTTGCCCCTGCAGGAAAAGGCTTTTGCCTTTATGCTAGGAATAGAAATTAGTTGTAAGGGGGTAGTGTATGTTTAGACTGAATGGACGCATGGGCCGGTTGGCTTATTTTTTTACGTCCGTATTTTGTTGGATACTGCTCGGCTTCCCGGGGTATTATTTCTGGCGGGCTGAAACGGCATCCAACTTTTTTGTGCCGTCCATGCTGTTTTGGATTGTCGGCTGGGTGGTGATGATTTGGGGCATCGCGTGGCTGTGGAGCGCCACCGTGCGCCGTCTGCATGATATGAACGCATCGGGATTTTGGGTGATTTTAGTCTACCTGCTGCCCGTCAGCGTGATTGTGCTGTGGCTGTGGCCGGGCTCGCGCGGACAAAACCTCTACGGCTTGCGTCCGTAAAAAAATCTTGCACCAAACGCCGCCCGGCCTAAAACCGGGCGGTTTTTATTGCCCCCGTATATGGTAAAATATAAAAAAGTACCCGTTTTATTATGGAGAAACTAACATGACCGTTGAAGAACAAATTAATTTTTTAACGCGCGGCTGCGTGGACGTAGTATCAAAAGCCGACCTTGCCAAAAAACTGGAAAGCGGCAAAACCCTTAAAGTAAAACTCGGCTGCGACCCGACCAGCGCGGACCTGCACCTCGGCCACAGCGTGGCGCTTTCGCTCCTGCGCCGGTTTCAGGATTTGGGCCACACCGCCGTACTCGTCATCGGCGATTTTACCGCCGCCGTGGGCGACCCCTCCGGCCGCGATTCCACCCGCCCCGTCCTCCCGCGCGAAAAAATTTTAGAAAACGCCAAAACCTATACCGACCAGGCTTTTAAAGTGCTGGACCCGAAAAAAACCGAAATCCGCTTCAACGGCGAATGGCTCGACCCCTTCGTAACGGGCAAAGAACTTTTGCAGACTCTCCAAAAAGTAACCGTGGCGCAGGTGCTGGAACGCGACGACTTTAAAAAACGCATGGCTTCCGGCAACCCCATCAGCCTTTTGGAGGTGCTTTACAGCCTGTTCCAGGGGCAGGATTCCGTCGCCCTGGAGGCGGACGTGGAACTGGGCGGTACGGACCAGATTTTTAACTTACTCGTCGGCCGCCAGTTGCAGAAAAACCACGGGCAGGAACCGCAGGTGGCCATTACGGTGCCGCTCCTGGTGGGATTGGACGGCGTGAAAAAAATGTCCAAATCCTACGGCAACTATGTGGGTCTTAACGACGAACCGAACGACATGTTCGGCAAGCTGATGTCCATCCCGGACGAGCTGATGCCCATGTACTACGAACTTTTAACCAGCGAAAATATGGACGAAGTAAAAGCCATGCACCCCATGGCCGCCAAAAAGAAACTGGCCGGCCTGTTGGTCACGCGCTTTCACGGCGAAGCCGCCGCCGCGGCCGCACTCGAAAACTTCGAAAAAGTGTTCTCCAAAAAAGAACTCCCCACCGATATCCCGGAATTTAAGCCCGAACCCGGTGCCACGCTTTCCGCCGTCTTGTTTGCGGCCGGCGCCGCGCAAAGCAAAAACAAAGCGCGCGGACTTATCGAACAGGGCGCCGTGCGCCTAAAAGGCGAAAAAGTGACGCAGGACGGCCCGCTGTCTTTCGAAACGGGCGACGTACTGCAGGCGGGCAAACGCCACTTCTTTAAACTGGTGAAATAACGGATGAAACGGTTTCTCCTTTTTTGCGGAATCTTCGTTTTTGCGCTCGCGTTTTTAACGTGGGGCGCAAAAACGTATTTTTGCAGTAAAGGGGATTTGACGGTCGTCACCATCGAACCCGGCCAAAGCGGCTCGTCCGTGGCGCGCATGCTGAAAGAAAAGGGCGTTATCCGCAGCGAGTTTGCGTTTAAAGTACTCTTAAAGCTCACCTCTTCCGCGCGCGATTTAAAGGCCGGGCGGTTCGATTTACGCAAAAACACATCCTCGTTTGAAGTCATCAACTGCATTAAAAGCGGCAAGTGTACCCACTACGAAAAAGTAACGTTTCTGGAAGGGTGGCGGAGCGAAGAAATCGCCGACGTGCTGGGCGAAAAAGGCATTACGGACCCGCACGCGTTTTTGGATATCGTCCGCCAGGAAAACCTGGAAGGAAAACTGTTCCCCTCCACCTATCTGTTCGCCGAAAATACACCCGCGCGCAAAGTGGTAAACGAAATGGTGGACCAATACAAGAAAAAAATCGGCCCGCTTTTTAAAAAATACAACACGGGTTTAACCGAACAGCAGGTTTTAACGGTGGCCTCCATCGTAGAGCGCGAAGCCGTCGTACACGACGAACGCCCCAAAATCGCGGCCGTCTATTTAAACCGCTTCCGCATCGGCAAACGGTTGGAGGCGGACCCTACCGTCCAGTACGCACTGGGTTTTAACTTAAAAGAAAACCGCTACTGGAAAAAGGGACTTACCTACAAAGATTTAAAAATTAAATCCCCCTACAACACCTACCGCAACGCGGGGCTGCCGCCCGGGCCGATTTGCAACCCGAGTTACGAATCCGTCCTCGGCGTGCTGAATCCGCAGCCGGATTTTGAAGCGCTTTACTTTGTGGCGGAATCGGGCGGGCGGCATGTTTTTTCCAAAACGTTTGACGAACACCGCCGTCATATAAAACGCATCCGCGGGCGGTAGACTCTTCTCTCCCCGCAAATATACGTTGTTTCGTTTTTTTTTTTTGATAAAATACCGAAGGAGCATATTCTATTTCCTTAGGAGGAACAATGAAAAAACTCAATCTTTTTGCCCTGGCGTTTGCCGTACTGGCTTCGCAAACGGGCTGTATCGGCCCCAAACCGAACGAAACCGATATTCCCTACGCTACCGCCGAAATACAGGAAAAATTAGCGAAACGAATCAGCCCCGAACTCCAAACCGTACCGAAAGATTATTTCGAAACGCTTAATTATGGGCCGTTTTACGAACGCAAGGACGAAATTCTTTCCGTTTTAAATACGCCTGAAGAAAAACAATTTTGGGAAACACTGGCCGCTTTGCGCTTGCAAATGGCGGCGGCGGCCGCGCTGGCAGCCGAAGATACGGACCTGTTGGATGAGCAACTGCAGGATACGGATATTTCCCCCGCCGTACTTTCCGCCGTGCTGGACTACGAAAAAGCACACCCCTATGCGCCGGATTTGACGGAAGCGGACCAAGCCAGAAAGTTTATCATCGGAATGGCGCTGAGCAATATGCCGATTCCACCCGACGAAGAAGAAACCCAAAAATACATTGAACAATGGGGCGGAGAGGACACTGCCAAATTTTTCCAAAAAGTACGCACGGAACTGCTGGCCCACTTCGAAGCCGCCCTGCTGCAGCGCAAAGCCGGGCAAACGCCGGACTCGTTTGAAGAAAGACACCGCAGGGAACAAGGCGTTGCCGAATACGCGGTGCATTTTGTAGGCCCCGTTCTGTATCCGGCGGAAATGATGTTTGCCGAATTTACGTTAAGCCCCACCGATGAAGAGGCCGTCTACAGCTACCCGGCGTTGTTTTTCAAAAATCAGGCGCCGTCTTCCATTAACTCCATCCGCCTGGAAAACGAAAAGCCCCTGCCGTATAAGCTGGATTTGATGTGGTATTCCATTACGGAAAATAAAGTCTACGCACTGGAAACGGAACTGCCGCGCGACACCTTAAAAGCCAAAATTTTAGGCGGCGCCGGGAAATGGGACTCGTTCCTTTTTACGCTTGAACCGTACGGAAAAGTAACGCTGTACGCTTATAACCAGGTAAATAACGATAAAGAAGAATTGGCTTCTTTTGAAGCTAAAAAAGAAGATACGCCGTTTGCTCGTTTCCAACAAGTTTTCGGACAATACGACGACCGCGAAAACCCGGCCAAAAATTGGGACGAATACCGCCAATACGCGCTGGCAAACTTCCCCAAAGCGGCGGAAAATTTAAAGAAGAACGGCCGCCCCGTCGCCGGGCCGGATATTAATTATTGGGAAGAAAACCCCGAAAATATCTTTGAGGGTCTGCCGGAAGAAGAACTTAACACGCCGGATAAAAACGGTTTTACGCCGCTGATGAACGCCATACGCAAAAACGCGGGAAACACGGTTTCCACGCTGATTAAAGAAGGCGCGGACGTAAACTATCAAGCCTCCTCCGGCGAAACGGCTTTAGGCTTAGCCGTGGGCGGCAACTTTGTCTTGTTTACCAAAGAATTAATCGCCGCGGGTGCGGACGTGAACAAGCGCGATACTTCCTCCGGCCGCACGCCGCTAATAGACGCCGCCATGAACGGAAACGCCGAAATCGTCAACATGTTGCTTGAAGCGGGAGCCGACAAAAACGCCCGCGTGGTTTTGTACGGGCAGGAACTTGACGAAAACGCATTGACCGCGGCCGTCAATAACGAGAATGCCGAAATTGCCGATATTCTGCGCCGTGCGGGCGCGGAAGAAATCACCCCGGGCGCACCGTCCGCCGAAGCCGAACAGGCCGCGCAAAATGTTTACAATTCGATGGGAATCACGCCGCTGCACTACGCGCTGTTAGCAGGCGAAACGGAAAAAGTAAAAGAGCT
>JAUNWB010000081.1 GCA_030540535.1 Elusimicrobiales bacterium | reverse complement strand
ATAATTCTATTATCTGTGTGTCCAGCTGTTTAGACGATGCACGGTAAGGGACAGGATTACTGAATGATAAAAATAAATAAATTCTTGGGTTATTTGATCGTATCTATTTTCTGTTTATCTCTGACGGGGGGCAGCCAACTGTCCGCCGCAACGCCGGCCCGCCAGCTGGCCAAAGGCATTTCGCTTTATAACGACAATAAAAACGATGAGGCCATGGAATACTTCATTGACGTTCTCGTCAACGGCAATAAAGACGAAGTGGCCGAAGCCAATAAGTATGTGGAATTAATCCACAACCGCATCGGCGGCATTCAAACGCCGGTGGAGGTGGACGTCAATTTTAAAGAAGGCGAAGTAAAGAGCCTGGACGCCGCCGCGGACGCTTCCATTCTGGCCGCCCAACAGGCCGCGCAGGATGCTGCCGCCGAAGCCGCCGCTAAAGCCCAAACCGCCAAAGAAACGGCCGAAGCCGCGGCCCTGGCCAAGAAAAACGAAGCCGTCGCCGCCGTGGAAGCCCAGCAGCAGGCGCTGACGGACCGCATTGAAGCGCAGCGTTTGGCCGCTATGGAACAGGCCGAAGAACAACGTCAGGCGGCGCTCCAACAAGCGGCTGACTTTAACGACGCTTTGTTAGGCGTATCCGCCGTGGACGCCACCGTCGGTGCCGACGGTTTGCCCGCCACTTCCGCCGCCGATAAAGCCGCCCTCTCCGCGCTGAGCGCCGAAGAACTTTCCGCCGCCGCCCGTCAGGAAGGCGTGCTTACGACGGCCTCCGAACCCGCTTCCAGCACGTTTATGGATTTAACCACGCCCGAAGCCATCCAGGCGCGTGACTTGTACACCAAACAGAAAATCGAAAGCATGACCGCCGCCGCCATTGAAAAAATCAATGCCGTTAAAGGCGTTCACCTTTATATGCGCGACGGCCAGCCCGACGCGCTGGATATCGACCCCGAAATTTTGTTCGATAAAAGCAAATTTAAAACTTCCGCTCTGCCCCTTTTAAACAACGTTTACGAACTGCTGGCGCTGACCCAAGGCTCCGCCTACGTTATTTTGCCTCCCGGTTCTTATACCGACGACGTAACTTTGTCCGGCATCCGCCAGGCCATGGCGCTTAATTCGTATTTGATTAACCGCGGCATTTCCCAGGGCAAACTGCATTACAACATGGGGCTGGCCGACCAGGAACCGCCCGCCCGTTTTGCCAATTTAAACGGCGTGGCCGTTGTATTTGATTACGAAGCCAAACTGCCCGCCAATTTGGAAAAGAACGAAAACAACGTTAAGGCCCCGCTTCTCAGCATGGCCGTTGTTCCGCTGTGCCACGCTCTTGACCGCTCTTTGGGCGAAGCGTTTGCGATTGATTTTTCCGTACTCGAAACCGTGAACCCGGTGGACAACTGGATGCTCCAGGTGGTTCAGCACGGCCGCGACGGCAACTTCTACGTCGTTCGCCAGCTGGAAGGCTTTACGCCCGTCTACCATCAGATTTTATGGAACGGCCGCAAAGGCATCATTGGGCCGGAACTTCCCTGCGGTAAATATACCCTGGTGCTGACCGCCACCGACTTAAAAGGCGAAAAACAAACCTTGCGCCGCCGCATTGTGGTGAAATGCTCTGAACAGAAAATAAGCTCCTGCCAAACGGGTTCTTGCTCCGCGTCCGCTTCGGATGAACTGTGCCCCAACTGCGATTATAAATCCGCGCGTCTGTGGGTGAAACCCGGCCGCACAATGGGCGCTCCGAAAGCCGCCGCCGAGGTAAAAACCGCCGGCAGCAATTCTTCTACCGTAACCAATACGACCACCGTCACCACTATTGTGGAAGAAGAAACGGCTCCCGCGCCCGCAAACGACGCGCTGCCCCCGGCCGGTTATCCGTACCAAACCCAGGATCCGGAACCGCTGCCCGTAAATAACCCGTACGATATGCCGTACGAGGATTATCAAAACTAATCCGCAAGGGGACCGATTATGAGTCTTTCAGAATCTTTGATTGGACAAAATATGAATGCGCACCCGGATTGTCTGGGGTTATACATCGGGATTGACGAAATCTACGTCGCCCAAAGCGCGAAAAAAGACGGCGGCACCGTGCTTGAATCGTTGGTGCGTGTACCGATTAACGCCGTGGACCGCACGGGGCTCAAACCGCTCGATTTCAACGAAACGTTCTTTTCGATGGACAACTGGCTGGACGCGCTGGGCAAAGTTACTTCCAAGAAAAAATGGAAAACGAACCGCGTCGTCGTCAGTTTGGCGCCCGCGTTCTGCTTGCTGCGCCACTTTGTCATTCCGGCCGCCATCGAACGCAAAATGTGGAAGAGTTCCATTCCGCTCCAGGCACGCAAATACATTCATTTTCCGTTTGAAAAAGCCGAATACGCTTATCACGTCTACGAATTTGAAACCGCTGCCACCAAACAAAAACGTTTGGGGGTGGTGTTTGCGTTGACCACTAAACTGATTATCGAACGCTTGCAGAAAGGGCTGAAATCGGTGGGCCTTGAACTGGTGTCCGTGGAACCTTCGAGCCTGTCTTTGGGCCGCGCGTTTAACGACAGCGACAAAGAAGCCGTGGGTGACGGCGGCCGCATTTATTCCTTCTTCGGCAAAGATATGGCGAACTTCGTTTTCCTAAACGAAAACGCGCCCGTACTCTTGCGCGAAGTGGAAATCTCGGGCTCGCTCCCCGCGGAACGCCGCCGTTTCGAAATTACTAACTGCACGGAATTTATCGCCAAACAGCTGGAAAAAGACCCGTTTGAAGAAGCCGTCATCGTGGGGACGGATATTGAGCAGTGGGTGCCCGCGCTGGAAGCCGATTCCAAAAAACCGGTCCGCAAATGGAATTTAAGCGAAATTTACGGTATTGAAACCAAATCGGCGGGGGAAATCGCCGCCATCGGCGCGAGCATTAAGTTCTATGACCATAAAACCCCGGATTTGGACTTCACCAAAGGTACCCGTTTAAGCGAGTATGAATTTAACGCCAGCCTGACGGCCTGGAAAGTGGCCGCGGCGCTGATGGTAATTCTGCTTCTGCTTATCGGAAAAGGCTATCTGGGGGTGCAAAGCAAAGCCAAAGAGCTTCAGCGCACCAAAGCCTCCCAGCAGCGCACGGTGGCTGATTTTAACGGTCTTACCGCGAGCCAAATCCAAAGCAATTTGAGCCGTATGAAAACGCAAAACAGCAACTTGCAGGCGATGACGCGCTACGATAACACCATTACGCCGCTTATTATGGAAATCGTGGATGCCATTCCGCAGCAAGTGTGGATTACCAAGCTGGAATATAGCGACCCGTTCCCGACGAAAGGCACCGAAGCCCGCTCCGTTACGATTGAGGGCTCCATTAAATCCGGCGGGGACGGCCAGGCCGATTTGGCCATGGGCAACCAATTCCGCGACGCGCTTGCCGCGCAGCCCATTATCAACAAAATTTGCGGTAATTCCGCCGCCATCCGCTTCGTCAGCGTAGCGGGTACGGCGTCCGGCGGAAACACTACGTCCGGCGGATCCGGGGTGGAAAAAGAAACGCGTTTTGTTTTCACCTGTTCCAAAGAAGGAGGTCGCAACAATGGCCGCTAATTTGAAAAACAACAAGCAGGTGGAAGCCTTAAAAAAAGGTTTCCAGGATATTCAAACGGTCATGCAAGAGGGCAATTACAAATTGTTCGTCAAGCAGTTTGTGGCCGTGTTGGTCGTGTTTTTGGGGTTTAAGTATTGCAGCGGCCAGTTTGCCGACAAAATCAACAATTACAACGGCCAAATGGACGCTATCAATATGCAGCAATCCAGCGAACGGGAATACATGACCAATAAAGATTTGCTGTTTGAATTGGAACCGCGCTTTCCGGACATTTCGGATAAGAACGGTTGGCTGACCAGCCAGATTTTGGGCGCGTTTAAAGAAGCCGACTTAACGCCCCAGATGGACGGCTCCCAAACGGAAGATGCTTCTAACCCGACGTACGAAGCCGTTTCGCTTCAAGTCAGCTCGGAAATGGATTTTACGCGCTTTGCGCACTTTTTGGCGGATATTGAAAATAACGACGAGTATTTAAAAGTATCCGACTTTTCCATTACCAAAGACACGGACCCGGAGCATTTGGGCAGTAACAAAATTGCCATGAAGTTTAACACTATTTTCCCGAAAGAGAAAATTGCCAAAAAACTGTTCAAGGATTATGATAAAATCATGGCCCAAAAACGCGCCAAACCGGAAGCCAAAAAACAGGCGGGGGGAAAGTAACATATGAAAAATATCACCTTTCTTTTAATTGCCGTATTAGCCGCTCCGTGCGTTTTTGCGCAGCAAGGCGCCGGATTGGAAGGCAAAATGGCGCCGAAAGCCCAACAGGCGTTGGCCGCCCAGGCTGAAATTACCGAACTGCCGGCGGAAGCTCCCGCTGTGGAGAAGGATGCTGCCTTGTTGGAACAGACTGCCGCCGCGCCGGAAGCGGGGGAAGGCTTTGTAGCTAAACGGGAAGAAGTGGCGGAAGAAACTCCCGCCAAAACGCCGCGCGTGGTGTACAACCCCAAAAACCGCCGCGACCCGACGTTGTCGCCCGATGATTTCTTACTGTTGCAGTACCGCGAACAGCAGCGTCTGGCCGCCATTGAGGCCGAACGCCAGCGCAAACTGGCCGAAGAAAGACGCAAACGCGAAGAAGCCGAACGCTTGCGCCAGCTGGAACTTGCGCGCATTAAAGATCCTACCCGCGAGGTCCGCAATAAAATTAAAGTAGGCGGCATTATCGGGCAGGAAGTGTTCATCGGCAGCCGTATTTATACGGTGGGCAAATCGATTTACGGCGCGCGCATTGTTGAAGTGCGGCCGGAAGAAGTAGTATTTTCTTACAAAGGGCATAAATTTGTACGGAAAGTTCAGTTAAAATAGCAACACATTTAGCAGGTAATCACAGGAGGATAGATGACAAATCGTTTAGCAGTTGTGCTGGCTTGTGTAACTGCGCTTGGACTTGGAGGAAACGCCGCCGCGCAAACGGCGCGCCAAACCCTTCCCAGCGATGATACCATTGCCGTCACGGAAGATACCACGGTAAAGCTGACGGGCGAAACCGATCTGTATAAGGAGCTGGAAGGACCCTCTCCCCTGGAGCGCAAAGTGTCCATCCGCGTTTCCAACGTACCGATATCGGCGTTTTTGAACAGCATTACCACGCAGGCCAAAATCAACTTTATTATGAGCGAAGAATTCGCCAATAAAAAAGTAACGGCCTCTTTAACGCGCGTTACGGTGCGCGAAGCGCTCGATACGCTTCTTCGCGTACACGGGTTAGCTTACCAGCGCATCGGGAAAAGCGACAGCTACGTCGTAACCAAACGTTCCAACGACGCTCCGGATACGATTACCAAAATTTATACGCTCAGCTATATCTCGCTTCAAGGCGTGGGTTCCGCTTCCAGCGAACTCAACAGCATTATGCCTCAGGACGTTTCCACCGGCTCTTCCTACACCGGCGGCGGCATGGGCGACGTAATGAACAGCTTGGGCGGCGGTAATACTGCCGGTTCTTCTTCCAACTCGTCCGACTCTTACAGCAGCGGCGGCGCGGAAATTACCAAAATCGTGCAGAGCATGCTTTCCCCCGTGGGTAAAATTGCGGTGGATCCCCGCACCAACAAACTGATTATTACCGACGTGGCCGAAGTTTTCCCGCAAGTGGAAAACATCCTGGCCGAACTGGATATTAAACCCCCGCAGATTTTGATTGAAGCACAGATCGTTGAAGTAAGCAAAACGAGCGGTCTTAACTTAGGCTTTGAATACGGCGGTTCCGATGGCACGATGGTCGCCATGACGGGCCCCAAACGCAAAGTGGACTATGAATACATGAAAGGTATCGGCGTAAAAGGCTGGAACTACATCTTCCCGACCAAAGACCAGCTGAACAACGATTCCGGCAGCGGCGACAGCGGCTCCTCCTCTTCCAGCAGTGACGAAGGGGAAGACGAAGGCGGCTTGTTGGATTTCACCGCTTTTAACATCGTACTCAGAAGTTTGCTTACCCGCGGCGAAGCCAAATACTTGGGTAAACCGAAAGTAGTCACCTTAAACAACAAAACGGCCACCATCACCACGTCTACGGATGCGACGGTGGGTTATACGCAGAACCTGTCCGGCAGCGGCGGAACGGAAATGTCCACCTCCTCTGCGGAAAGAAAACGCGTCGGTCTTACGCTGCAGGTTACTCCGCAGGTAAACCGCGAAGGTTATGTAACCTTGTATGTACAGCCTTCTTACTCGGACGTGGTCGCTTCCGGTTTCGAAAATACGAGAGATACCACCACCCGCGCCGCTTCCACCTTGGTGCGTGTGAA
>JAUNWB010000080.1 GCA_030540535.1 Elusimicrobiales bacterium | reverse complement strand
AATGATCTTGGTTTCATTGAAACACCATACCGTAAGGTGAATGATGGTGTTGTGGATCTTGACAATGATCATGTTGTATATCTCACGGCGGAAGAGGAGGAGACGCATATTATAGGCCAGGGCAATGCGCCGTTGCAGGATGACGGCAAGTTTGTTCGCGATGTGGTTAAGTGCCGCGAGAAGGCAGACTTCCCTGTTGTTCCACCGTCAGAAGTGGATCTTATGGACGTCTCTCCGCAGCAGATAGCTTCTGTTTCCGCCGGTCTTATTCCGTTCCTTGAGCATGATGACGGTCACCGTGCGTTGATGGGATGTAACATGATGCGTCAGGCAGTACCGCTGCTTCACAATGACGCGCCTATTGTCGGTACAGGCTTGGAGCGTCAGGTATGTGAGGACTCACGTACTATGATAACGGCGGAAGGTGACGGTATCATAGAATATGTTGACGCTACGACCATCCGTATTCTCTATGACCGCACAGAGGACGAAGAGTTCGTAAGTTTTGAGCCAGCCATAAAGGAATACCGTATTCCCAAGTTCCGTCGTACCAACCAGAACATGACCATTGACCTCCGTCCGATTTGCGACAAAGGCCAGCGTGTTAAGGCCGGTGATATTCTCACGGAAGGTTATGCCACGGAGAATGGCGAGTTGGCTCTCGGCCGTAACCTTCTTGTGGCTTATATGCCATGGAAGGGTTATAACTATGAGGACGCTATCGTATTGTCAGAGCGCATTGTCCGTGATGACGTTCTCACGTCAGTTCATGTGGATGAGTACTCCCTTGATGTCCGCGAGACAAAGCGTGGCATGGAGGAACTGACATCTGACATACCGAATGTTTCGGAGGATGCCACAAGGGATTTGGACGAAAACGGTATAATACGTCTCGGTGCCCGCGTTGAGCCGGGTGACATAATGATAGGCAAGATTTCGCCAAAGGGTGAGAGCGATCCTTCACCTGAAGAGAAGTTGCTGCGTGCCATATTCGGCGACAAGGCCGGTGACGTGAAAGACTCTTCCTTGAAAGCCAATCCTTCTTTGTCTGGTGTCGTGATAGACAAGAAACTCTTTGCCCGTGCCGTCAAGACACGTGAGTCAAAGAAACAGGACAAGGTAATCCTTGCAAAGATAGACGAGGAATACGAGGCAAAAGGCAAGGATCTGAAAGAAATCCTTGTTGACAAGCTCCTTACCCTTACCGAGGGCAAGACATGTGCCGGCGTTACGGACTATACAGGAGCGGAGGTAATAACGAAAGGCAGCAAGTTCACCGCCGCCATGCTTGCAAACCTCGAATATGACGGAGTGCAGTCAGGCAACTGGACCGGTGACGAGCATACGGATAAGCTTATCAAGATGCTTATCATGAATTATATCCGCAAGTACAAGCTGCTTGACGCAGAGCTGAAGCGCCGTAAGTTCGCCATCACAATCGGTGACGACCTTCCTTCCGGCGTATTGCAGATGGCAAAGGTATATATCGCTAAGAAACGTAAGATCGGTGTAGGTGATAAACTTGCCGGCCGTCACGGTAATAAGGGCATTGTGTCAAAGGTTGTTCGTCAGGAAGATATGCCGTTCCTTGAAGATGGCCGTCCCGTGGATTTGGTGCTTAACCCTCTTGGCGTGCCTTCACGTATGAACCTTGGCCAGATATTCGAGGCCATCCTCGGTGCTGCCGGACGTAAGTTGGGTGTTAAGTTCTCCACGCCAATCTTTGATGGCGCTAAACTTGAAGACCTCTCGGAGTGGACGGACAAGGCAGGTTTGCCGCGCCTGTGCTCCACACACCTTTATGATGGTGAGACCGGTGAGCGTTTTGACCAGCCTGCAACGGTGGGTGTCACATACTTCTTGAAACTCGGTCACATGGTAGAGGACAAGATGCACGCTCGTTCCATCGGTCCTTACTCTCTCATTACGCAGCAGCCGCTTGGTGGTAAGGCACAGTTTGGTGGTCAGCGTTTCGGAGAGATGGAGGTGTGGGCCATCGAGGCATTCGGTGCCAGCCACGTGCTTCAGGAAATCCTCACCGTCAAGTCAGACGATGTTACGGGACGTTCCAAGAGTTACGAGGCAATCGTCAAAGGCGACTCCATGCCTACACCGGGCATACCGGAATCTCTCAATGTGCTGCTGCACGAGCTTCGCGGTTTGGGTCTCAGCATAAAGCTTGATTAATCATAAATAACGAAAACTATGGCTTTCAAGAAAGACAACAAGATAAAAAATAACTTCACGAAGATTACAGTCGGCCTGGCATCGCCGGAAGACATACTCGAACATTCTTATGGTGAGGTTACAAAGCCGGAGACTATCAACTATCGCACTTACAAGCCTGAGCGTGACGGTCTCTTCTGTGAACGTATCTTCGGTCCTACCAAAGACTTTGAGTGCGCCTGCGGCAAGTATAAGCGTATCCGCTACAAGGGTATCGTCTGCGACCGCTGCGGCGTGGAGGTTACAGAGAAGAAAGTGCGCCGTGAGCGTTCCGGACATATAGAACTCGTTGTTCCGGTTGCACATATCTGGTATTTCCGTTCACTGCCTAACAAAATAGGCTATCTTCTCGGCATTCCTACGAAAAAGCTGGAGTCTGTCATATACTATGAAAAGTATGTCGTAATACAGCCCGGTATTCTCGAGGGAGCGAAGACCGATGATGGTACAGACCTTAATGGCTCGCACAAGTTGGACTTCATTACAGAAGAGGAATATATCGACATTGTTGACAACCGTCTTGACGCGAACAACGATTACCTTGACGACAGTGACCCTAACAAGTTCATTGCCAAAATGGGTGCCGAGGCTGTTTATATCCTTCTTCAGAACCTTGACCTTGACACGCTCTCATACGAGTTGCGCGACCAGGCCAGCACAGAAGGTTCTGTACAGCGTAAGACTGAGGCTCTGAAACGTCTGCAGGTGGTAGAGGCATTCCGTAACAGTCGTGGGCCGGAAGGCACAGAGAACCGTCCGGAGTGGATGATAATGAAGATTCTTCCAGTCACTCCGCCGGAGCTTCGTCCGCTGGTTCCTCTGGATGGAGGACGCTTCGCCACATCAGACCTCAACGACCTTTACCGTCGTGTCATAATAAGAAACAACCGTCTGAAGCGCCTTATGGAGATTCACGCTCCGGAGGTAATCCTCCGTAATGAGAAGCGTATGCTCCAAGAGGCAGTTGACTCCCTTTTCGACAATTCCCGTAAGAGCAGTGCGGTAAAGAGTGAGGGCAACCGTCCTTTGAAATCCCTTTCCGATTCTCTGAAAGGTAAGGCCGGCCGCTTCCGTCAGAATCTTCTCGGTAAGCGTGTGGACTATTCGGCACGTTCCGTTATTGTCGTTGGTCCGGAGTTGAACATGGGCGAGTGCGGTCTGCCGAAGCTGATGGCTGCGGAACTTTACAAACCGTTCATTATCCGCAAGCTCATAGAGCGTGGCATAGTCAAGACCGTAAAGAGTGCTAAGCGCATTGTAGATCGTCGTGAGCCAATCATTTGGGACATCCTTGAGAATGTCATGAAGGGACACCCCGTGCTACTCAACCGTGCTCCTACACTGCACCGTCTTGGCATTCAGGCCTTCCAGCCGAAACTCATAGAAGGCAAGGCTATCCAGCTTCACCCATTGGCATGTACGGCTTTCAACGCCGACTTCGACGGTGACCAGATGGCCGTACACCTCCCGCTCTCAAACGAGGCAATCCTTGAAGCACAGTTACTGATGCTTCAAAGCCACAATATCCTTAATCCTGCCAATGGTGCACCTATCACCGTGCCTTCACAGGATATGGTGTTGGGTCTTTACTATATCACCAAGTTACGCCCGGGAGCGAAAGGCGAAGGCCTTACGTTCTATGGCCCGGAAGAAGCTATCATCGCTTACAATGAGAAGCGTTGCGACCTCCATGCCATCGTGAAGGTAGTCGTTGATGACATAGTTGATGGCGAGAAGCAGAAGCGTATGGTGGAGACCTCCGTAGGCCGTGTCATCGTGAACGACCTTGTGCCGGATGAGATGGGTTATGTCAACACCATCATTTCCAAGAAGTCCCTGCGCGACATCATACAGAATGTGATTAACGTGGTCGGTTTTGCACGTGCTTGTGAGTTCCTTGACGGAATCAAGAACCTTGGCTACCGCATGGCATACCTTGCAGGTCTGTCATTCAACCTTGACGACATCATTATTCCGCCGGAGAAGGAAGAGCTTATCAATAAGGGTAACGAGGAAGTACGCCAGATTACCGATAACTACAACATGGGCTTCATCACCGATACCGAGCGTTACAATCAGGTAATCGACACATGGACCCACGTTAACAATGATATAGGTAATATCCTGTTGAAGGAAATGACAGAAGCGGATCAGGGCTTTAACGCTGTCTTCATGATGCTTGACTCCGGTGCCCGTGGTTCTAAGGATCAGATTAAGCAGCTCTCCGGTATCCGCGGCCTTATGTCAAAACCCCAGAAGGCAGGTGCTGATGAACGTCCTACCATTGAGAACCCTATCCTTTCCAACTTCAAGGAAGGTATGTCGGTACTTGAATACTTCATCGCCTCCCACGGTGCCCGTAAGGGACTTGCCGATACGGCCATGAAGACAGCCGATGCCGGTTACCTCACACGCCGTCTTGTGGATGTGTCACACGATGTGATTATCACAGAGGACGACTGCGGAACGTTGCGCGGTCTTGTCTGCTCGGCGTTGAAGAACGGCGATGATGTCATCTCCAGCCTCTACGACCGTATTCTTGGTCGTGTAAGCGTGCATGACGTTATCAATCCACATACCAACGAGGTGCTTTGCCCCGCCGGAGAGGAAATAAACGAAGCACGTGCCAAGGCCATAGAAGACGCAGGCATCGAAACTGTCGAGATACGCTCTGTACTCACCTGCGAATCCAAGCATGGTGTCTGCAAGAAGTGTTACGGCCGTAACCTTGCCACCCAGCGCATGGTGCAGAAAGGCGAGGCTGTCGGCGTCATTGCGGCGCAAGCCATCGGTGAGCCGGGTACACAGCTTACGCTTCGTACCTTCCACGCCGGAGGTATTGCCGGCGGTGCGGCTGCCAATGCCAGCGTTACCTGTAAGGCTGCGGAGGCAGTAGTAGAGTTTGACGAACTTCGTGCCGTACCGTACGTTGATAACAGCGAGGGTAGCGAAGTCAACTGCGAGATGGTAGTCAGCCGTCTTACCGAGTGTCGTTTCGTTGATCCTACAACGGGCATCACCCTCTCCAACGTACCAGTACCTTATGGTTCATCACTCTTCTTCAAGACCGGTGATCATGTCAAGAAAGGTGACGTCATAGCACGTTGGGACCCGTTCAATGCCGTCATCGTTTCGGAATTTGCAGGTAAGATACGCCTCAATGACTTTGTTGAAGGCGCAACCTATAAGGCCGAGACCGACGAAACCACGGGTATGACCGAACGCATCATCATAGAGAGCAAGGACCGTTCAATGGTTCCGACATGTAACATCTGTGACGAGAACGGCGAGATCATCGCAACCTACAACCTTCCGGTAGATGGTCACGTAGTAGTCGAGGACGGAGCGTCAATCCCGTCAGGTGTGACGCTTGTCAAGATACCACGTACCGTAGGCCGTGCAGGTGACATCACCGGTGGTCTGCCGCGTGTGACAGAACTCTTTGAGGCCCGTAACCCAAGTAACCCGGCCGTTGTCTCCGAGATAGACGGTGAGGTGACGATGGGAGCGCTCAAGCGCGGTAACCGTGAAATCACCATAACGTCAAAGACCGGTGAGCAACGCAAATACCTCGTGCCACTGTCAAAGCAATTGCTTGTGCAGGAACACGATGCTGTACGTGCAGGCACACCACTCTCTGCCGGTGTCATCACACCTAACGATATTCTTGCCATCAAGGGTCTCACCGCTGTGCAGGAGTACATCGTCAACGAAGTACAGGATGTTTACCGCTTGCAAGGTGTGAAGATTAACGATAAGCACTTCGAGATTATCGTCCGCCAGATGATGCGTAAGGTGCAGATCAATGATCCGGGTGACACCAGTTTCCTTGAAAGCGATGTAGTTGACAAGCTCGACTTTGCGGAAGAGAACGACCGCATTTGGGGAAAGAAAGTCGTTACCGATGCAGGCGATTCAGAGAACCTCCACAAGGGTCAGATTGTCACCGCCCGCAAGTTGCGTGACGAGAACTCTCTCCTCAAGCGCCGTGACCAGAAACTCGTGGAAGTACGCGATGCAGTCCCTGCCACATCCACACAGATATTGCAGGGTATCACACGTGCTGCGCTTCACACCAAGAGCTTCATGTCAGCCGCATCCTTCCAGGAAACCACGAAGGTACTCAACGAGGCAGCCATCC
>JAUNWB010000079.1 GCA_030540535.1 Elusimicrobiales bacterium | reverse complement strand
ACCAACACCTGCTTACTGCCGTTTATCAGCAAATGCTCGCCGACATTACGCCGCGTATTTCGCCGGATATGACGCCGCGGGAAAACGTAAAAACCATTTTACTTGCCTTACACCGCTTTGCGGGCAGCCACCGCATGTTTTTATCTTCGTTATTGGGCGACGTGTTATCCGGCGACAGAAAAATGCTTCATTTTTTAACCAAAAATTTCACGCAGCATGCTGCGCTTTTACTTCACGAACTACACCGCGCCGATATCCACCCCGCGCTTAAAAACCAGCCGTTGCCCGCGTTAATGGCTTCGCTGGCCTTGCCGGTTATATTCCCCCAAATTTTTATGGGACTGCTGGAACGCGTCGGTCCGTCTTCCGTATCGTTTACTACAGCCCCGCTGAAACAAATTGTGGGGGATGAAAACCTGCTGGATGTACGTATTGAATACGGACTAAACGCTGTTTTTGGAGAAGAAAAATGAAGTTCTGGCCCTTATTTTTACTTTGCTTGGCGGTTTGCCCCGCTTACGGTTTACAAGATACCACTCTTTCGCTGGCCCAATGCGAGCAAGACGCACTGCGTTCATCGGCACAACTGCAAAAACTGCAGGCTAATGTCCGCGCGGCGCAAGCGCAGGAGCAGGCTTCCGCGGCTGCGTTGTATCCTTCTTTTTCTTTAGATGCAAAAGGGTCGTGGGTGTCCGAAGTTCCCTCGCTGACAATGGGCGGCGCGGAACTGAAATTCGGCGATACGTGGGGGTATTCCGCGGGGCCGACGGTTAATTATGTTCTGTTTGATAACGGCGGCCGTTCGGCGGTGCATAAGAGCAGTGCCAAAATGCGCTCTTCCCAGGAACAGGAATACGAATTTGCCAAAAAACAAACGCTGCTGCAAGTACGCCAAGCCTATTTTGCCGTCCAACAGCAGCTGCAGCGCTTAGTCTTATTAAATGGCCAGTTGGAAGTTACGCAAAAACAACGGACCGATGTGGAGTCCGCTTATAAGGCGGGGGGAAAAAGCAAATTAGACGTTTCTGTCGCCGCGAAACAAGTCCTGCAAACCCAAACCGCGATGAGCGCCGCTCGCGGCGCGCTGGCCGCCCAACTGCGCGCGCTGTTTAAATTAACGTCCACAGATTACGGAATAAATCCCGTTTATCCGACGGACAAACGCCTGGCTAACGTGAAATTGGACGGTACGACTTCCGCCGTATTAAACACCGACTCGCTGGAAAACACGCTGGCCGTTTTTATTCCGTTTGCAGACGGCGAATTTGATGAAAATTCACCCAAACTGGCCGCTTTAGACGACATGGCCCAGTACTACGAGTATCTGGCCGCCAGTTACCGCTCGTCGCTTTATCCGCGCGTGGTTTTGCAGGGCGGAGCGTATTGGGAATATCCGAACGGAGCGCTGCGCGAACACGTATTTTTGGGCCGCGGCGGAGCCGCACTTTCCATGCCGCTTTTTGAGGGGGGAAAAGACCGCCGCCAAGCTCAGGCCCAGCGGGAACGCGCCCGCGCCGCCGAATACGAAAAACAAGATGCGCTGGAAACGTTGGAAAAACTCTTTTATTCCGCCAAAGACCGGCTGTATGCACTGCAAGTACAAGAAAAATTAGTGCGGCAAACTATCCAAGAAGCGCAAGAAACTGCCCGGCTGACCTATCAGGCCTACCAAGCCGGGGCGGTGACTTTTTTTGAGGTGGACAAAGCCAATCTAACGCTGTTGGAAAGCCGTCTTTCCTTGGCGGATTTGCAAGTGGAACAACTTAACCAGTTAGCCGTTTTAAACAGTTTGAGTAAGGAGAATTTATGAAAAAACGCATTGTAATTGCCATAATTGCTTTAGCCGTTTTAGTGGCGGCGGCGCTGTTATTTTTCAGGCGGACGCCGTTTCATTACAGCGGCGTGGCCGAAGCGGTGGAGGTGGATATTTCCTCGCGCCTGAATGATACGATTGCCGAAATTTTTGCAGAAGAAGGCGCGCCGGTTAAAAAAGGACAGACGCTGGCCCGTTTGACGTGTGATGAAGCAAACCTAAAACATAACATATCGCAAACGGAATTTAACCGCGCCGCGCAGCTGTTAAAAACCACCGCCGGCTCCCGTGAAAATTACGATTTAAAAAAGAACGCATATGACCAGGCGGCTTTGCAAAAAAGCTGGTGCGAACTTGTCAGCCCTTTGGACGGACAGGTGCTTTATAAATACTATGAACCCGGGGAATTTATCGCCGCGGGCAAAAAAATGCTGACGGTGGCCGATTTGCGTGAATTGGACGTATGGGTCTATGTGCCGTATGCCGAACTGGCGAATTTATCCGTTGGACAAGAGGTCAAAGGCTATCTGCCGGAAGCGGACAAAACGTTTGCGGGTAAAATTTTGGCCATTAACGACCAGTCCGAATTTACGCCCAAAAACGTACAAACGCGCGAAGAACGCACCCGGCTGGTCTATGGGGTCAAAACGCGTTTTGCTAACGATGAACATTTAACCGTTAAACCCGGTATGACCTTAGAAACGGAGTTTGTAAAATAATGTCTGTTTCCGTACGAACCGAAAATCTGTGCAAAAACTTCAATCACGTCCCCGCGCTCAGCGGCGTGTCTGCGGCGTTTGATGCGGGCCAAGTACACGGAATCATCGGGCCGAACGGAGCCGGGAAAACAACGCTTTTACGGTTAATTAAAGGACTCCTTCACCCCACAAGCGGTGATATTTCTTTTACGCTATCCGGGCGGGCTTGTCCGGCGGAACAGGCGCGCCGGCAAACGGGATATTTCCCGCAGGAACCCAGTCTGTACCCCGACTTGAGCGTCTGGGAACATTTGGAATTTTTCCGCGATTTATACAACGTTCCCGCCGTCGAATTTCAACGGCGGGCCCAGCACCTTTTAAACGCGACGGAGATGATTCCGTTCAAAGACCGTCCGGCAGGAAAATTGTCCGGCGGCATGTATAAGAAATTGGGGCTTATGTGCGTACTCTTAAACCGTCCGGCCCTGTTGCTGCTGGATGAACCGACTATTGGCGTGGACCCTGTTTCTCGCCAGGAATTGTGGGACTTGGTTTACCAGGTGGCGGGCCCTGAAATGACGGTCATTTTAACTACGTCTTACATGGACGAAGCCGAACGCTGTGCCAAAGTGCATATCTTGCAAGACGGGCGTTTATTAGAGTCCGGCGCCCCCGGGCAGATCATGCAAGAAAGGCGCGTTAAACACTTTGCGGATTTATTTGTATGAATAAAACCATAATTCGCGTAGAAAATTTGATTATCGCTTTTGGGAATTTCAGAGCCGTGGACGGCATTTCTTTTGAAGTTTCCAAGGGGGAAATTTTTGGCTTTTTGGGGGCCAACGGGGCGGGAAAAACCACCACCATCCGCGCCTTGTGCGGCATTTTAAACCCTACGTCCGGCCGCGTATTCGTAAATGGAAAAGACGTGGCGGCCGCCACCTCGGTGCTAAAACCGCATATCGGATACATGTCCCAAAAATTTACCTTATACCCCGATTTGACCGTGTATGAAAATATGGACCTCGCGGGCAGTCTGTACGGTTTAGACCGCGAAACCGTCCGGCGTCGGAGCGCGGAACTGTTTGATTTTATCGGCCTCAAAAATATCCCAAAAGGCCCCGTCAAACATCTTTCCGGCGGCGTAAAACAAATGATTGCGCTTGCTTCTTCTATTTTGCACGACCCGGAACTGTTGTTTTTGGACGAACCGACGGCCGGTACCTCGCCGCAGACGCGCACTTCGTTTTGGAACCTCATCCGCCAGCTGGCCGCCAAAGGGAAAACCGTCTTTGTAACCACACACTATATGGACGAAGCCGAGTACTGCGGGCGCATCGTGCTTATGCAGCGCGGCCGGATTTTGGCTTTGGGTACGCCGGAAGAACTAAAAGAACGGTATTTCCCGGTCAGGCCTAAAGAGTTGACGTTCTGCGTACATAAACAGCAGGAAACCGCCCAAAAAATCAAGCGGGAAAATTGGGGGCTTGTGAGTGTGTTTGGCAGCAAACTGCGCGTATATGTATCCAATCAAACCGCATTTGAAAACTTTTGCCGGAACAGCCGGGATATTTTTACTTGCCACGATGTACCTCCTTCGCTGGATGACGTATTTTTAAAAGCCATATCGGGGGACAAATGAAAACAATCATCCGTCCTATTTTATCCATCGCCAGCAAAGAAACCAAACACATCCGGCGCGATCCGTTTACGCTGGCCGTCGCGCTTTTACTGCCCCTGCTGTTCGTGTGGTTTTTCGGTTTTGTGATTAACCTGGATTATCACAATATCCCTCTCTTAGTCCGCGATAATGACCAAAGCCGCTCTTCGCGCGAACTTTTGATGCAAGCCGGAGCCGCCGGTTATTTTGACGTTGTTGCCGTTCATTCCCCGGCGGAGGCGGAAAAAGCCCTGCAAAAGAACAGTATGAAGGGACTGCTGATTATCCCGCCCGGCTTTCACGACAATCTTACCCGCGGCGATGTCGCCCGCGCACAGCTGCTGGTGGACGGGTCGGACAATACGCTGGCGGCGCTGATGAATATGTATATGCAAGGTATTTCCGCGGCCGCACAGCAGGCGCTTGCCGTCCCGCGAGCCTCCGAACCCAATATGATACGCACGCGGTATTTGTTCAATCCCGAACTCAACAGCCGCTGGTTTATCGTTCCGGCTTTAAGTACGGTTATTATCGGATTTTTAGCCATTATTTTAACCGCGCTTACCGTCGCGCGCGAATGGGAAAACGGCTCTATGGAGCTGCTCCTTTCCACGCCCGTGCGCCCTTTTGAAATCGTACTGGGAAAATTGCTGCCATACTTTGCGCTTTCCTTTTTTGACGCGCTGCTGGTATTTGCGCTCGCGCTGATTGTTTTTCATATCCCGTTTATGGGAAGTTTTCTTTTATACCTGCTGGCCTGTACGCTTTTTATCATTGGTTCTTTGGCGCTGGGGCTGCTTATTTCCGTCCTTACGCGCCAACAGCAGGCGGCTATTCAGTTCGGGTTTGCCATCGGGCTTTTGCCGTCTTTTATGTTTTCGGGTTTTATTTTTCCGATTGAGAATATGCCGCTGTTTTTTCGGTGGTTTACGGGGCTTTTTCCGCAGCGGTGGTTTTTGTCCCTCAGCCGGAGTTTATTTTTAACGGAAGCGGGATTTAAGGAGCTGGCCGGCCCGTTTGCGGCGTTATTTATATTTATGTTCGTTATGGTCGCATTAGCGGTCAAAAAGTTTAAAACGGATGTGGAACCATGATTCATACGCGCATTATTGCGGGGCTTATTAGAAAAGAGTTTATCCAAATCTTCCGCGACCGGAAGATGATTATGGTATTGTTTTTTATACCTATTGTACAACTCGTTATGTTCGGGCTTGCGTTAACAAGCGAAGTAAAAAATATTAAACTGATGGTTTTAGGAAAACCGTCGGCCATTTCACGAGAAATTCAAACGCGCGCCGTGGCCTCGGGCTGGTTTGAACCGATAAAACTTTTAGACAACGCCAATACAGCGGATCCTGTCAATTTGCTAAACACACGTCGTGCCGAAGCCGTTTTGGTGGCTCCGCCCGAAGGGTTTGAATACGCGTTGGAACGCCAAGATAAACCCATACAGCTGCTTATAAACGCCACCAACGCCCAGCGTGCCCAACAGGTGAATCAGTATATAAGCCAAATTTTGGCCCGCGTGGCCGCGCGGCACGGATATAATCTGAACGGTCCTTCAAATGTTATGCTGGATACGCGCATTTTATTTAATCCGCAGCTTAACACCGTCGATTTTATGGTCCCCGCGCTTTTGGTGATGGCCAGTTTTATTGTGCTGATGATTGTATGCAGTATGGCAATTACGAAGGAAAAAGAAACGGGTACCATGGAAAAACTTATTTCATCTCCCGCCACCACCGCCGATATCCTGTTGGGAAAAACAATTCCGTATTTTATGTTGGGTATCGGTATTGTAACGTTGATGCTTTGCGTGGGGATTTTCGGCTTTAAAATCGCTTACCGGGGGACTGTATGGCAGCTTGCTTTAAACGGTACGGCGCTGGCGGCTTGCGCTTTGTCGTTAGCCACGCTGCTAAGCACGATTGCCAAAACGCAGCAGCAGGCTATGATGGGCGGCATTTTGTTTCTGCTCCCGGGGATTTTGCTCTCCGGGGTGTTCTTTCCGGTAGCCAATATTCCGGCGGTTTTCCGCTGGATTTGTTATCTGAACCCGCTTATGTATGCGTGTTTGAATTTCCGCAACATTATCCTTAAAGGCGGCGATTATCGCTTGTTTTGGCTGTATTTTTGTATTTTGGGTTGTATGGCGTGTCTGTTGGCGTTTTCTGCTTACAAAAACTTTAAGGCAAAACTAAATTAGTGGTAAAATTTATTTGATATATTGATCAAACGGCTATAAAAGAGTACGATTTGCGTTTTGATTAGGCATTTTCTCCTATTCCCC
>JAUNWB010000078.1 GCA_030540535.1 Elusimicrobiales bacterium | reverse complement strand
AGAACAAATGAAAAATAAAAACCTTGAACCTATCGCCATTGTTGGTATCGGTGCGATTATGCCCGGAGCTTTAAACAAAGATGAGTTCTGGAGCAATATTAAAGAAGGCAAATACTGCATTACCGAAATTCCCGCTTCATATTGGGATTATAAACTGTTCTACAGTCCCGACCACAAGGCCGAAGACAAGCTTTACTCCAAAATCGGCGGTTTCATCCCCGAGTCTTTCAAATTCAATTCCTTAAAATACCGCATTCCTCCGCAAATCGCCAAACAGATGGACACGGTGCAGCACCTGGCCATTGAAACCACCCGTATGGCTTTGGAAGATTCCGGCTACGACAAAAAAGAGTTTGACCGCAACCGCACCGCGGTAATCATCGGCAACTCCATGGGCGGCATGAAGAACGAAATGTCCAACACCCGCCTGAACAGACCTTTCTTGTACGAAATCCTTAAAAACACCCCTACGTATAAATCGCTGGCTCCGGCCGACGCCCAGAAAATGCTGGACGAAATGGATGCGGGCGTACGCGAAAAATTCACCCCGGTCAACGAAGACTCCATGCCCGGCGAACTCGCCAACGTAATTCCCGGCCGCGTGGCCAACGTGTTCGACTTGCACGGCACCAACTTCGCCGTGGACGCCGCGTGCGCCACTTCTTTGGCCGCCATCGACCAGGCCGTAAACGGCCTTCGCATGGGCAATTTTGATATGGCAATCGCCGGCGGCGTGGACCAGATGATGTCCCCGTCCGCTTACATCAAATTTTGCAAAATCGGCGCGCTTTCCGAAAAAGGTTCCTGCCCGTTTGACGCCAAGGCTGACGGTTTCGTCATGGCCGAAGGTGCGGGCATGGTGATTTTAAAACGCCTCTCGGACGCCGTAAAAGACGGCGACAAAATTTACGCCGTTATCCGCGCGGTCGGCGCGTCTTCCGACGGCAAAGGCAAAGGCATTACCGCCCCGAACCCGAAAGGCCAAAAAATCGCCGTGGAAAAAGCGTTTGAACAGGTAGAATACACCCCCGGCGACGTGGGCCTTGTGGAAGCGCACGGCACCAGCACCCGCGTGGGCGACGCCGTGGAACTCAACGCGTTAAACGAAATTTTCAGCGCGCACGCCAAACCCGGCACCATCGGGTTGGGCAGCGTAAAAAGCCAAATCGGCCACGCCAAAGCGGCGGCCGGTATCGCTTCTTTAATCAAAACTTCGCTCGCCTTATATAATAAGGTGTTGCCGCCGTCCGTCAACTTTGAAACCCCGAACCCGACCGTGGACTGGGCCACCTGCCCGTTCCGCGTGATTACCAAACTGGAAGACTGGAACACGGACAAAGTGCGCCGCGCCAACGTTTCCGCGTTTGGCTTCGGCGGAACCAACTTCCACGTGGCCATGGAAGAAATGAACGACGGCCTGCTTAAAAAAGAAGAAGAAACCAAAGTGTGCCACTGTGCCGTACCCTCTACCCCCAAACAGGAGAACGTAAACATGACTTATACCCTTCACGTGCCCGGCGAAAAAATCCAAAGCGACGTTTTAACCTTCTCCGCCGCCACGAAGCAGGAACTTTTTAACGTGCTGGATAAAGCGCTCGTCGCCATTCAGTACGATCCCACCTACCTGCCCAGCATTTCCTATAAAAACCATATCGCCAAGCCGGGTAAATTCGCGGTGACGATTAACGTGGAAACGCCGGAAAAACTGAAAGAAAAAATCGAATTTTTCAAAAAAACCGCCTCTTCCCAGGACGTTTGGGAACAGGAATCCCTGTACCTGCGCATGAAAGGCATTTATCCTTTTACGCCCAGCGAAATTAAACCCAAAGTCTGCTTTATGTTCCCCGGCCAGGGTTCCCAGTATGTGGACATGATGAAAGACTTGGCTTCCAAATACAAAATCGTGCAGGACACGTTTGACGAAGCCGACCGCCTGCTGACGGGCATCATCGGCCAGACCCTGACGGAAACCTTGTGGAGCAAACCCGGCGAAACGAAAGAAAAAATCGCCGAACGCGAAGCCGCCATCAAGAAAACCGAAATGACCCAGCCCGCCGTACTGACGGCCGACATCGCCATGATGCGCCTGCTGTCTTCCTTCGGCATTAAGCCGGACGTAGTCATGGGCCACAGCTTGGGCGAATACGCCGCCGCCGTCGCCGCCGGCATTTTCGATTTTGAGAACGGTCTCAAAGCCGTTTGCACCCGCGGTAAAGTAATGTCCGAAATTAAAGTGGAAGACAACGGCAAAATGGCCTCCATCGCTGCCCCCGTGGAACGCGTGGAACCCGAACTCGTCCGCATCAGCGGTTACGTGGCCGTAGCCAACAAAAACTGCCCGACGCAGACTGTAATCGCCGGTGCTTCCAAATCTATCGACGACGCTATCAAAATGTTTACCGACATGGGCATCCAGGCGGTGCAAATCCCGGTTTCGCACGCTTTCCACTCCGCTATCGTGCGCCCGGCCATGCCGCAGTACCGCGCGTTCTTGGACACCTTGAAATTCAACGCGCCCACCATGCCCATTACCACCAACGTGACGGCGGAGTTTTATCCGTCCGACCCGGAAAAAATCAAAGACCTTATGGTTACGCAGATTTCCCACTCCGTGGAATGGATTAAACAGCTGCAAACCACCTACGATTCCGGCGTGCGCCTGTTCGTGGAATGCGGCCCTAAACGCGTACTTTCCGCCTTGGCCTCCAACACGTTGTCCGACAAGAAAGACATCAAAGTGCTGGCCTCCAACCACCCCAAAAAAGGCGGTATCGTGGAATTTAACGACTTGTTCGCCAACCTTATCTCTTCCGGCATCCACTTGGATTGGAACGGCACCGATATGTACGGCAACAACTCCACCTTTAACCCTGCTTTTGTAAACTGGGTAACGGGCAACGCCACCCCGGTGGAAAAAGCCGAAGGCACCGTAACGGCCCCCGCAGCCGAAGCCCCGGCCTGCGCCTGCAACGTCGCCCCGTGCGGCAACGGCGGTAAAAAATCCGTGGTCATCAGCGGTATCGCCGCGGGCGGCCCCGGCAGCTGGGACAAAATTTTCCGCGAAGGCGTGCTGGACGAAATCCTCTCCGGCCGCAATATGATTGAACCCGTTTCTTCCGAAATCCAGCAGAAACAAATTGATAAACACGTCGAGTTCGTCATTAAATCCAAAGACGGCAACCACCGCTTCGAACGCTTGACCTCCCCGATGCAGGCCATTAAACTGGCGGCCAAGGGCGGCGCGTTTGACTTGGAAAAAGAATTTGGCATTCCGGCCAAATGGGTCCGCTCGATGGACCGCTCCTTCCAGCTGGCGATTGCCGCGGGTATCCTTGCTCTCAAAGACGCGGGTATTCCGCTCGTCCTTTATTACAAACCCACCTCCACGGGCGGCTACCTGCCGGACCGCTGGGGTCTGCCGGCCGATATGATTGACGAAACGGGCGTGATTTTCACCTCCGCTTTCCCCGTGGCCAACAGCATGATGGGCGACCTTTCCAAACGCGTGGCGGGACTCCTTAATAATAAGACCGCCAAAGAAGTCCGCGCGTTCTGCGACAAATTTATCGCCCAAATCTCCGACCCGGCCCTGAAAGCCGAAATCGAAGCGTGGTACCAGGCCAACTTTAAAGATAAAGAAGTGGAACCCGAAGCGTTTACTTCTGAATTTATCTTGAAAACCATTATTATCGCCCACTCGCATTTCTGCCAGTGGATCCGCGCCCGCGGGCCGGCGACTGCGATGAGCGCCGCGTGCGCTTCCACCGCCCAGGCCATTTCCGTGGCGCAGGACTGGATTAAACTCGGCCGCTGCAAACGCGTTATCGTCATCAGCGCCGACGACATTACCAACGACAATGTGTCCGAATGGATTTTGACGGCCTTCTTGGCCTCCGGCGCCGCTACGACGGAAGCCGACGTCACCAAAGCCGCCCTTCCGTTTGACCGCCGCCGCAACGGTATGATTGTGGGTATGGGTGCTGTATCTCTTATCGTGGAAGATGAAGCGGAAGTTGCTAAACGCGGCATGAAACCGCTTGCCAAACTGCTGTCTACGGAAATTTCCAACAGCGGTTTCCACGTAACCCGCTTGGACGTCGGCCACGTGGCCCAGGTAATGAACCGCCTCGTCGCCACCGCCGAAAAGGAATACGGACTCAACCGCTCCGACATCGCCAAGCAGCTTGTATTTATCTCCCATGAAACGTATACGCCCGCCCGCGGCGGTTCCGCGAGCGCGGAAGCGTATGCGTTGAAATCCACCTTTGGGGCGGACGTAAGCAGTGTAATCGTCAGCAATACCAAAGGCTTTACCGGCCACTCCATGGGCGCCGGTTTGGAAGACGCCATCGCCGTGCGCTGCCTCAACACGGGGCTCGTGCCGCCGATTGCGAACTTTAAAGAGGCTGACCCGGAACTCGAAGGCATTACGCTCAGCAAAGGCGGACATTACAACTTTAAATACGCCTTGCGCTTAGCCGCCGGTTTCGGTTCCCAATTAGGTATGACTTTGCTCGAAAAAGTGTGGCAGGTGGGCGAACCGCGCATCGCGGATGAAGCCAAACACCAGGCGTGGCTGAAAGAAATTTCCGGCCAGCAGGCCCCCGTCTTGGAAGTGGTGCAGAACACTCTTCGTATTAAAGACAACTACCAGCACGGCGTTAAACCCGCCTTGGTAATGGAAGGTTCCCAGGCGTTTGTGGATAAAGTAAACACCATCCACACCTCCAAACCTGCCGCTGTTGCGGCCCCGCAGACCACGGTGGTCCCGCAGGTCCCTGTGGCCCCGGTTGCCCAGCCCGCTCCTGCAGCGGCCCCGGTGGCTGCGAAACCTGTCGCGCTCGACGAAGCGACGGTGACGAAAGAAGTCGTCAAAATGGTAGGCGAAAAAACGGGTTACCCCGAAGACATGCTTGATATCGACCTCGATATGGAAGCTGATTTGGGTATCGATACCGTTAAACAAGCCGAACTGTTTGCCTCCCTGCGCGAACATTATGGTATTGCCCAGCAAGACGGTATTCAGCTTAAAGACTACCCGACGATCCGCCACTGCATTAAATTTGTTTTGAACAATGCGGGAGCGTCTGCGGCTCCTGCGGTAACGCCCGTTGCCCAACCCGCCCCGCAGGCCACGGTGGCCCCTGTAGCGGCTCCGTCCGCGGTGGCTCCTGTGGCCGCGAAACCCGCCGCCGCTTTGGATGAAGCGACGGTAACGAAAGAAGTGGTCGCGATGGTCGCCGAAAAAACGGGTTACCCCGAAGATATGCTTGATATCGATCTCGACATGGAAGCCGATTTGGGTATCGACACCGTTAAACAGGCCGAACTGTTTGCCTCCTTGCGCGAACATTATGGTATTGCCCAGCAAGACGGTATCCAGCTGAAAGACTATCCGACGATTCGCCACTGCATTAAATTTGTACTCACCAATGCCGGCGCGTCTGCGGCTCCTGCCGCGCAGCCCGCGCCCGTCATGCAAGCGGCTGTAACGCCTGCTCCGGCGTCTGCCCCTGCGGCAGCGCCTGTAGCGGCCCCGGCCGCGGTGGCCCCGAAAGCTGCCGCGCTTGATGAAGCGACGGTGACGAAAGAAGTAGTCGCGATGGTCGCCGAAAAGACGGGTTACCCGGAAGATATGCTTGATATCGACCTCGACATGGAAGCCGACCTCGGTATCGACACCGTGAAACAGGCCGAACTGTTTGCCTCCTTGCGCGAACATTATGGTATCGCCCAGCAAGACGGTATCCAGCTGAAAGACTACCCGACGATTCGCCACTGCATTAACTTTGCGTTGAATAACGCGGGTGGTGCTTCTGCCGCTCCTGTGGCGGCCCCGGCTCCTGCCGCTCAACCTGCTCCGCAGGCCGCGGTAGCCCCGGCTACCCAGCCCGCGCCGGTTGTAGCGCCTGTAGCGGCCCCGGCCGCGGTGGCCCCGAAAGCCGCTGCGCTCGATGAAGCGACGGTGACAAAAGAAGTGGTCGCGATGGTCGCTGAAAAAACGGGTTACCCCGAAGATATGCTGGATCTGGACCTCGACATGGAAGCCGACCTCGGTATCGACACGGTCAAACAGGCCGAACTGTTTGCCGCGATGCGCGAACACTACGGTATCGCCCAGCAGGAAGGCATCCAGTTAAAAGACTATCCGACGATTCGCCACTGCATTAACTTTGCGCTGGCCAACGCCGGCGGGAACGCCCCGTCCGCTGTGGCTCCGTCCACGGTTACTGCGGCTCCTGCCGCGCCCGTTGCCCCGGCTCCGGCTGTGGCCGCTCCTGCGCCCGCTCCGGCGGAGGAAGCCGCCGCACCCGCCCCGAAACTGGCCAAAAAGCCGGAACACATTGTGGCGGAACATATCGGTGCGCCGGAAGCCGACGCGCTGGTTACCAACCCGACGGCTCCGATTGAAAAACGCGTTTCCCTGGCGGAACGCCCCGAACGGGAAGGCTATCAGGGCGAACAC